>NZ_JANCPN010000004.1:0-233173 GCF_024295385.1 Streptococcus sp. CF4-3
TGGCGGTGTAGCTCAGCTGGCTAGAGCGTCCGGTTCATACCCGGGAGGTCGGGGGTTCGATCCCCTTCGCCGCTATAATGATCTTGTTGGACCTTTAGCTCAGCTGGTTAGAGCTCTCGGCTCATAACCGAGTGGTCGTAGGTTCAAGTCCTACAAGGTCCATTGAAATGATGGAGGATTACCCAAGTCCGGCTGAAGGGAACGGTCTTGAAAACCGTCAGGCGTGTAAAAGCGTGCGTGGGTTCGAATCCCACATCCTCCTTTATTTATTATTAACGCGGGATGGAGCAGCTCGGTAGCTCGTCGGGCTCATAACCCGAAGGTCGTAGGTTCAAATCCTGCTCCCGCAATATTAGGCTCGGTAGCTCAGTTGGTAGAGCAATGGATTGAAGCTCCATGTGTCGGCGGTTCGATTCCGTCTCGCGCCATTTTTTAATATGATACTATGCGGGTGTAGTTTAGTGGTAAAACTACAGCCTTCCAAGCTGTTGTCGCGAGTTCGATTCTCGTCACCCGCTTTGAACTTTGTTCAAGTACCAAGTTTTTAACTTGGGCGCGTAGCTCAGGTGGTTAGAGCGCACGCCTGATAAGCGTGAGGTCGGTGGTTCGAGTCCACTCGTGCCCATTAATAGGAGAATTACTCAAGAGGCTGAAGAGGACGGTTTGCTAAATCGTTAGGTCGGGTAACTGGCGCAAGGGTTCGAATCCCTTATTCTCCGTAATTAAAGAGCTTTATAGCTCTTTTTTTATTGCCTTAGTCTTATATTATTCTTTTTATAACTCTTAAACATTTGATATAATGTAAGTGAAGTCACTACAATAATTAAATAACTATAAAGGAGTTTGTTATGGAAGAAAAGGGTATTTTAGGCGTTTTGCTAGTTCTATTTATGAGTCTTTTTATGTTTGGCTGTAGTAATCATAGTTCCGAAAATTCTAATCAGGGGCTTAGTCTATCAACAACTGTTAGTCAATCAAATACTAATGAACAAACTTCCGTAGAGTCTAAGAAAAATTTTAAAGAATTTTACAAGCCAGTTTTTGATAATTACCAAAAAATACTTTCTACACCGAAGGATGTAAATGCAATCTCTGGTCTCTATAAGAGTTTACAAGGCACTGAACGCCCTATCAATAGTTGGTCTGTTGAAAATGCAGTTTTTCAATCAGATAAGATGCGTTATACCTATGCGGATCTTAATCAAGATGGTGTAGAGGAATTATTAGTAGGCGTTGAGCAATCTAATGGTGATTATTTTATTTCGGGTCTTTATTATCTTGTAAATGAGAAACCGGTTCTTTTAGCAGAAGGTTTTTTAGCCGGCCATGGTGGTGCCAGAAATTCTATGAATATCTATAAGGGTGGCGATATCCTGGAATTAAGTTGGTCCTCTGGAACAGGAGAAGGTAGAGGAGTACTCTATCATCTGAATTTAAACCAGCAAGCTGCAAGTAAACTACAAGAACAGGATATTCGAGTTCCTGGGAATAAAAGTTTGCACTCTGACTTTGGTAAGACAGAAGCCGAATTAATGAACTTCAAGCAACTAGATTGGAAGAAATTTGAAAGCTCTACTAGCAGCAAGACTATTTCGAGTGAAGAACAAAAAGCTCCTTGGAATGCTAGCAAGTCTGCTAAATTAGAAGCCTTCATAAAAGGGTGGGGAGAAAGACTAGGACAACCCAATTACCAAAAGGGAATCTCAGGAGGAGATGTGGGGGCTGACCACCTCTATACACTTAGGGATGATGGACCAAGTGAGAAAATGAATGCTGAGTATACGGATACAGGTCTAGGAAATGCTCAGTACCGAATTGTAGAGCGTTATAGCAATTGGGATAAGTACCCGGATGTGCATAGTTACTTTTTTGCGATAACTAACACAGGAGAAACGATTGTTTTTCATTCACCAACGACAAATGGTGGAATCATGTACTTAAAACCGACAGAAAATACAGAGATCCAAGCAGAGTTTAAACGTTTGGTAGAAGAAGAATAATCAATCATAATGGAGAGTTTGGCCTTAGCCAAACTCTTTTTCTTATATATGATTTCAAGTCAAAATTGTTGACAGATGTAATTTCTAGCATTACAATATTATATTAATGATTACACTCTTATAAAAAGTGAGATAAGGATCTTAGCTTTTAAGGAGATGGTGAGGAAGAATATGATTGAATACAAACATGTAGCCTTGCGCTACACGGATAAGGACATTTTAAAAGATGTCAATCTCCGCATTGAAAATGGAGAATTCATGGTGCTAGTGGGTCCTTCAGGATCTGGAAAGACCACCATGATCAAGATGGTGAACCGTCTCTTGGAGCCGACTGATGGCAATATCTATATGGACGGAAAACGGATCAAGGACTATGATGAACGGGAATTACGTCTTTCTACCGGCTATGTCCTTCAAGCCATTGCTCTTTTTCCAAATTTAACGGTTGCTGAAAATATTGCACTGATTCCTGAGATGAAGGGCTGGAGTAAGGAACAAATAGCCACTAAAACAGAAGAACTCTTGGACAAGGTGGGTCTGCCTGCTGCAGAGTATGCAGAGCGCATGCCTAGTGAGTTATCAGGTGGGGAGCAACAACGGATTGGGATTGTGCGGGCCATCATTGCGGAGCCAAAAATCTTACTGATGGATGAGCCTTTCTCTGCTCTCGATGCCATTTCTCGCAAGCAGTTGCAGGCTCTGACAAAAAAATTGCACAAAGAGTTTGGTATGACCACTATCTTCGTGACTCATGATACGGACGAGGCCTTAAAATTAGGCGATCGAATTGCTGTTTTACAGGATGGGGAGATTTGCCAGGTCGCTGACCCTGAAACAATTTTACAAGCACCTGCGACAGACTTTGTAGCAAACTTGTTTGGAGGTGTCCTTCATGTCTAATTTCATTTCAATCTTTCAGGAGCGATTTAGTGAATGGGTAACAGCTCTGGGTCAACACCTACAATTATCTCTTTTGACCTTATTGGTCGCTATTTTTCTGACCATCCCACTTGCGGTTTATCTAAATGGTCACAAAAAAGTAGCGACCTGGGTGCTACAAGTTGCAGGTATCTTCCAGACCATTCCTTCAATGGCTTTGTTGGGGCTCTTTATTCCTTTCATGGGGATTGGAACCTTACCAGCACTCACAGCCCTTGTCATTTACGCTATTTTCCCGATTTTAGAAAATACAATCACAGCCCTGAATGGCATTGTTCCTAGTCTTGAGGAGGCAGGGATTGCTTTTGGGATGACCAAGTGGGAGCGACTCAAGAAGTTTGAAATTCCACTTGCCATGCCTGTCATTGTATCGGGGGTTCGAACAGCGACCGTTATGATCATTGGGACAGCGACTCTAGCAGCTCTTGTGGGAGCTGGTGGATTGGGCTCCTTTATCCTTTTGGGAATTGATCGTCGGAATGCTAGTCTCATTTTAATCGGAGCAATCTCATCAGCCATCTTGGCCATTCTCTTTAATGTCATTCTCAAATACTTGGAAAAGGCAAAATTGCGTACGATTGTTTCGACCTTTGCTGTCATGGTCCTTGGTTTGGGAGTTAGTTATGTTCCAAGCATCATTCCACATAATGAGAAAGACAATCTCGTCATTGCTGGGAAGTTAGGACCTGAACCTGAGATTCTCATGAATATGTATAAACTTCTCATCGAGGAAAATACGGATATGACGGTGACGGTTAAACCCAATTTTGGGAAGACAGACTTTCTTTACCAAGCGCTGAAAAAAGGGGACATTGATATCTATCCAGAATTTTCTGGGACAGTGACAGAGAGTCTCCTCCAATCATCTCCACAAATTGGGCATGACCCGGAAAAGGTTTACGAGGTGGCTCGTGATGGTATTGCCAAACAGGATCAACTAGCCTTTCTTAAACCCATGGCTTATCAAAATACTTATGCTATAGCAGTTCCTAAAAAAATTGCGCAAGAATATGGGCTTAAGACGATTTCAGACTTGAAAAAAGTAGAAGGACAGCTCAAGGCGGGATTCACTCTGGAGTTTAATGACCGTGAGGATGGAAACAAGGGTTTGCAGTCTGTTTATGGATTGAATCTCAATGTGGCAACCATGGAGCCAGCTCTTCGCTACCAAGCCATCCAGTCAGGGGACATTCAAATTACAGATGCTTACTCAACAGATGCTGAAATTGCTCGCTATGATTTAGTGGTTTTGGAGGATGATAAACAACTCTTCCCTCCATACCAAGGCGCTCCACTCATGAAAGCTGAATTACTCGAAAAACATCCTGAGTTGGAAGCAGTACTCAATAAACTAGCTGGTAAAATCACCGAGAGCCAGATGAGTCAGATGAACTATCAGGTTGGTGTGGAAGGCCAATCAGCTGAAGAAGTGGCGCGTGATTTTCTAGTCCAGGAAGGATTGCTGAAGAAGTAAACTCTAGTTAGCTTTAGCTACGAACTTGTTCAAATAAGTTAGAATGATAAACCCATCTTGCTTTTGTGCAGGATGGGTTTTTGTGTAAGTTTAAGTCAAGAAATAAATACAATTAGCTAATCTAATAGAATTAAAAGTGTAAGAACTAGAGTAGTTTTTTTTCAGTCTTCATTTCCATGACGTCTAAGTAAAATCTCACTACTTGGTCTTCTTTATAAGATTTCCCCTTTTTCAGCCACCAGGTCAATGTCTCGATAAAGTTAATTACTACAAAATGCTTGAGGTAGGAAGCGGGAATGTTAGGATAGGAAACTTGCAAGTCCTCTGCTACCATAGGATAAACATGGTGTTCCAGTTCTTTCTGTAATTGACGGAGGAAGTAGTCATTTTTTGAGAAAAGAAGACTGGTCACGTGGTCTTGATTTTTCTTAAAATGCAAAAAAATATGTGTCAAATATGCTTCGATGCTAATATTTTCCTCGCGTTCAAAAAGGTGGTGAAAGAGATAGAGGCAAAGCTGGTCTAGGAGTAATTCTTTACTTTCATAATGGCTATAAAAGGTGGAACGACCAACATCTGCTAGGTCTATTATCTCCTGAACGGTGATTGTTTCAAAGTTTTTTTGATTTAGTAATTGCAAAAAAGCAGCATAGATGGCTTTTCGAGTCTTGGTAATGCGACGATCTTGAGTACTCATATGAACAATTTGAACAAACTGTTCAGTAACGTACATAGCGAACAGTTAGCCCCTATCCTTTCTTTTTGGAATGAGATATAATACTAGTAAAGATAATAATTATACTACTACTATTATACCAAAGGAGAATAAAAAAATGACAACAAATCGTGCTGTTTGGCTGGCTTTTTTCTTAAATCTAAGCTTTGCCATTGTTGAATTTATCGCAGGTGGAGTATTTGGTTCGAGTGCTGTTCTTGCTGACTCTGTTCATGACTTGGGAGATGCAATCGCAATTGGGCTATCAGCCTTTCTAGAAACAATCTCCAATCGTGAAGAGGATAGTCATTACACTTTGGGCTACAAACGATTTAGCCTCCTAGGAGCTTTGATAACGGCTGTGATTCTTATGACAGGATCTGTACTTGTCATTTTGGAAAATATCACAAAAATGTTTCATCCACAACCTGTTAATGATAAGGGCATCCTCTGGCTTGGAATCATTGCGGTTACTATAAATGTGTTAGCAAGTTTAGTGGTTCGTAAAGGAAAAACAAAGAATGAATCTATTCTTAGCCTGCATTTTCTAGAAGATACTCTGGGCTGGCTGGCTGTTATCCTGATGGCAATTATTCTCCGATTTACAGACTGGTATATTTTGGATCCGCTCTTATCTCTTGTCATTTCTTTCTTTATTCTATCAAAAGCCATTCCACGTTTTTGGTCTACTCTCAAGATTTTCTTGGATGCTGTGCCAGAAGGAGTAGATATCAAGCAAGTCAAGAGTCGCTTAGAGCAATTGGACTATGTTGCTAGTGTCAATCAGCTCAATCTCTGGACTATGGATGGTTTGGAGAAAAATGCCATTATCCATGTTTGTCTCGAGCATGTCAAGCATATGGAAGTTTGTAAAGAATCCATTCGAGACATACTCAAAGATTGTGGTTTTCAAAATATTACCATTGAAGTGGATGCAGACTTAGCAAGCCACCAGGTCCATAAGCGTAATATGGCAGAGCTAGAAGCAAACCATGATCTCGATCATCATTGATGAGGCGTAGTATAAGTGAGCGAAAGCTTCATAAAAAGTGTATACTTGAAATAAGTTAGATACAGAGAGGTAAATGTTTATGAAATCAGCAGTCTATAAAAAAGCAGGTCAGGTTGGTATTGAAGAGGTTAAACGTCCAAGCATTCAAGAAGCGGATGATGTGATTATCCGTGTGGTTCGTGCTTGCGTATGTGGTTCAGACCTATGGAGTTACCGAAATCCAGATATTAAAGCGGGACATAAAAATAGTGGACACGAAGCGATCGGAATCGTTGAAGAAACTGGAGAAGCTATTACAACGGTCAAGCCCGGTGATTTTGTGATTGTGCCATTTACTCATGGTTGTGGGGAGTGTGATGCCTGTCGTGCTGGATTTGATGGTTCCTGTGACAATCATATCGGAAATAACCTAGGAGGGAATTTCCAAGCTGAATATCTCCGCTTCCACTATGCCAATTGGGCACTTGTTAAAATCCCTGGACAACCGTCCGATTATACAGAAGGGATGCTTAAATCCCTCTTGACTCTGGCTGATGTCATGCCGACTGGCTATCATGCAGCGCGTGTGGCTAATGTTCAAAAAGGCGACAAGGTTGTCGTTATTGGGGATGGGGCTGTTGGCCAATGTGCTGTCATCGCAGCTAAGATGCGTGGAGCTTCACAAATTATCCTTATGAGTCGTCACGAAGATCGACAACAAATGGCCTTGGAGTCAGGAGCGACAACTGTTGTAGCTGAGCGAGGAGAAGAAGGAATTGCCAAGGTGCGTGAAATTCTTGGCGGTGGAGCAGATGCAGCACTTGAGTGTGTTGGTACTGAGGCGGCTGTTGAGCAAGCACTGGGTGTCCTTTATAATGGCGGTCGCATGGGATTTGTAGGAGTTCCACATTATAAGAATCGTGCTCTTGGTTCAACATTTATGCAAAATATATCTGTTGCAGGTGGAGCGGCTTCTGCAACAACATACGATAAGCAATTCTTGCTCAAAGCTGTTCTTGATGGTGATATCAATCCAGGTCGTGTCTTTACCACAAGTTATAAATTGGAAGATATCGACCAAGCTTACAAGGCTATGGATGAACGCAAGACTATTAAGTCTATGATTGTGATGGATTAATACTCTTCGAAAATCTCTTCAAACCACGTCAGCTCTATCTGCAACCTCAAAACAGTGTTTTGAGCTGACTTCGTCAGTCTTATCCACAACCTCAAAGCAGTGCTTTGAGCAACCTGCGGCTAGCTTCCTAGTTTGCTCTTTGGTTTTCATTGAGTATAAAAAGAAAAACCTAATAGGATTTGAGAATCTCTATTAGGTTTTTTTATGTTCAAGTGTTGTGCTTAATGCAAGGTGCTTTCTCTTAACGTCAATTTGGTTCCAAGCATGGTGAGGCTTGGAATTTTACGCCCATGAAGAACTTCTCTGTTTAAAATATCCATTCCTGTACGTCCCATTTCTTCGGTGTAGACTGAGATACTGGAAAGGGGTGGGAACACTTGCTTGGTTAGAATAGTATCATTAAAGGAAATAATACTGACGCGCTCTGGTATGCTGATGCCGGCTTCTTGAAGGGCGCGAAGGGCACCGATTGCTAAACTATCACTAGCTGCAAAAAAGGCTTGTGGAAGTTTATCTCCTAATTTTTCGATAGCCTCTTTCATCAAGTCGTATCCAGATTGGGCAGTAAATAGTCCTTGGAAAATGAATTTCTCGTTATAAATTCCTTTTTCTTGTGTATAGGATTTAAAGTAACCTAAGCGTTTGTCTGCGATGACTTCTTCTTGGTCAGTAGTCGTTTCAAGACCGGATAAGATACCAATCTTCTTAATCCCGTGGTCTGTAAAGTAATCGACTACCTGTCTAACAGCATTATTAAAATCTGTAATGACACAGGTGTGTCCCAAGGCTATGGTGTCACTATCTAGAAAAACTAGAGGTTTTTGATATTCTTCAAATGATGCAATCTGTGCTTGGCTAAATTTTCCAATACAAAGAATTCCAATGACTTCTTCGCTAAGCGTAAAAGGTTGATCATTGAAATAGCGTAAGATTTCGTAATCTAATTCTTGTGCCCTATTTTCGATTCCTAGTCGAATCTGGTAGTAGTAGAGGTCTTCCAACTCACCTTGTTCGCTGACCCACTGGATAATGGCAATCTTTTGTTTCAGTTTGTGACTTTCGCCTGTTTTGAGATGTTTGGTATAACCTAGTTCTTCGGCGACAGTTAAAATACGATGTCGGGTTTCTTCTGTGACAGATAGACTCTGATCGCGATTGAGGACACGGGATACAGTTGCGATTGAGACAGAGGCTAACTGAGCAATATCTTTGAGTGTAGCCATAATTCCCCTCCTTTTTAGGTTATTATATCATATTTTTCTATCTTTTTACTCATAGTTTAGTAAAATATCGGTAAAAATGTTGACCAAAGCAAAACCCTTGGGTACAATAGAAGAAAACGATTACAAGGTAAACTTTTTTACCTAACAAATTGTCAAAGGAGAATTCATATGACACAACATCTTACTGCTGATGCACTTCGCAAGGACTTTCTTGCTGTTTTTGGTCAAGAAGCAGATCAAACCTTCTTCTCACCAGGCCGTATCAACTTGATTGGGGAACATACTGACTACAACGGTGGGCATGTTTTCCCAGCGGCTATTTCATTAGGAACTTACGGAGCTGCACGCAAGCGTGATGACCAAGTTTTGCGTTTCTACTCAGCAAACTTTGAGGACAAAGGCATTATCGAAGTTCCTCTGGCTGACCTTAAGTTTGAGAAAGAGCACAACTGGACCAACTATCCAAAAGGTGTCCTTCATTTCTTGCAAGAAGCTGGACATGTGATTGATAAAGGATTTGATTTCTATGTCTATGGGAATATCCCAAATGGTGCTGGTTTGTCATCTTCAGCTTCTTTGGAGCTATTGACAGGTGTCGTGGCAGAATACCTCTTTGACCTAAAATTGGATCGTCTAGATTTAGTAAAAATCGGGAAATTGACAGAGAACAACTTTATTGGGGTTAACTCTGGTATCATGGACCAATTTGCTATCGGTATGGGGGCAGACCAACGTGCTATTTATCTGGATACAAATAGTTTAGAATATGACTTGGTCCCCCTTGATTTGAAGGACAATGTTGTTGTTATCATGAACACTAACAAACGCCGTGAACTTGCGGATTCTAAGTACAATGAACGTCGTGCTGAATGTGAAAAAGCAGTAGAAGAACTCCAAGTGGCCTTAAATATTCAAACCTTGGGTGAATTGGATGAATGGGCTTTTGATGAATATAGCTACCTCATCAAAGACGAAAATCGCTTGAAACGTGCGCGCCATGCCGTTCTTGAGAATCAACGTACCCTTAAAGCACAAGCGGCTCTTCAAGCAGGAGATTTAGACAAGTTTGGTCGTTTGATGAATGCATCTCATGTTTCACTGGAGCATGACTACGAAGTAACTGGCTTGGAATTAGATACCCTTGTTCATACAGCTTGGGCTCAAGAAGGTGTTCTCGGTGCTCGTATGACAGGAGCAGGTTTTGGTGGTTGTGCAATTGCCTTGGTTCAAAAGGATGCTGTTGAGTCCTTTAAAGAAGCTGTAGGCAAGCACTACGAAGAAATCGTTGGTTACGCTCCAAGTTTCTATATCGCTGAAGTGGCAGGTGGAACTCGCATTCTTGAATAGTCAGAAGGAGGTTTTCTAGTGACCTTAGTAGAAAATTTTGTGACCAAAGTCATTGCAGAAAGTAGCTTTGAAGAGTTGGATCGGATCTATCTGACTAATCGCGTCTTGGCACTGGTAGGAGATGGAGTTCTTGAAGTTGAGACTGACCAGGATAACTTGATTGACCTCAAAGATCAGCTTATCGATGAAGCCGTTCGATTGGAAACGATTGAAGATAGTCAGGCTGCGCGTGAGATTCTCGGTGCTGACCTCATGGACTTGGTAACGCCTTGTCCAAGTCAGGTTAATCGTGACTTTTGGGATACCTATGCCCAGTCACCAGAGCAGGCAATTGCAGATTTCTACCAACTCAGTCAGAAGAATGACTACATCAAACTGAACGCTATCGCAAAGAATATTGCTTATCGTGTACCATCTGACTACGGTGAACTTGAGATTACCATCAATCTCTCTAAGCCTGAAAAGGATCCAAAAGAGATAGCGGCAGCTAAGTTGGTCAAGTCGAGCAACTATCCTCAATGTCAGCTCTGTATGGAGAATGAAGGCTACCATGGTCGTGTCAATCATCCAGCTAGAAGCAATCACCGGATTATTCGTTTTGATATTTCTGGGCAGGAGTGGGGCTTCCAGTATTCGCCTTACGCTTACTTTAATGAGCACTGTATTTTCCTAGATAGAAAGCATCGTCCTATGGCCATTAGTCGCCAAAGTTTTGAACGTTTGTTAGCAATTGTGGAGCAATTCCCAGGCTACTTTGCTGGCTCAAATGCTGATTTGCCAATCGTGGGTGGCTCCATCCTGACCCATGATCATTATCAAGGTGGTCGTCATGTTTTCCCAATGGAAGTGGCTCCTTTACAGAAAAGCTTTACCTTTGAAGGTTTTGAAACTATCAAAGCAGGGATTGTCCAGTGGCCTATGTCTGTCATTCGACTAACTTCGGATTCTAAAGAGGATTTGACGGAACTAGCGGATAAAATCTTGCTAGCTTGGCGTCAGTATTCTGATCCAAGTGTTCAGGTCTTGGCGGAAAGCAATGGAACACCGCACCATACCATTACACCGATAGCCCGTAAACGAGATGGGCAGTTCGAGTTGGATTTGGTCTTGCGGGACAATCAAACATCTCCCGAGCATCCAGATGGTATCTATCATCCCCACAAGGATGTCCAACATATCAAGAAGGAAAATATCGGCTTGATAGAGGTCATGGGCTTGGCAATTTTGCCACCACGCTTGAAGGAAGAAGTGGAGCAAGTAGCAGCTTATCTAGTCGGAGAGGATGTTTCAGTAGCAGATTATCACCAAGAATGGGCAGATGAGTTGAAAGAATCCCATCCTGGATTGACTGACAAAGACCAAGCACTTGAAATCGTTCAAGAGTCTGTTGGAAAAATCTTTGCTCGAGTTTTGGAAGATGCAGGAGTTTACAAGCAAACAGAAGAAGGACAAGCTGCCTTTATGCGCTTTGTGGAGCAGGTTGGTATTTTGCCCGAATAAGTGCTTCTCTCTTGCGTAGAGTCTTGAAAAGTAGTATCATAGTGTCGTTTGAAATATCAGGAGGAACGTATGAAAGATTTTCACTTTGACGCTATATCTGCCTTTGAAAACTACGAAATTGAAAAAATGAGAGACGGTCACGTGGTGGTGACGACAAAAGTAGTGGACTCTTCACTCAACTACTATGGAAATGCCCATGGAGGTTATCTATTTACCCTTTGTGACCAAATCAGTGGTCTTGTTGTGATTTCACTTGGATTAGACGGGGTGACTCTCCAGTCTTCCATCAACTATCTGAAAGCTGGAAGTCTAGGGGATGTTCTCACTATCAAAGGAGAATGTGTCCATCAAGGACGCACCACTTGTGTCGTCGATGTTGATATCATCAACCAAGATGGCCGAAATGTCTGCAAGGCAACCTTCACCATGTTTGTCACAGGACAACGGTCTGAAGATAGACAGGTGAGGATATAAAAGAAAAAATGAGTAGGAAAAATTATCCTACTCATTTTAAATTGTTAAAGAAGTTCCAGAGAAATATATAAGAGCAGTGAAATACCAAGCTAATGGTTATGTTTCTGTGGTATAATAATAAGTATGAATATTGAACAAACGAAAAAAGTTATTCTACAACCATTCACTAAATGGACAGGCGGTAAACGACAATTATTACCTGTCATAAAAGAACTCATGCCTGAAACGTATAATGATTATTATGAACCTTTTATCGGAGGAGGGGCATTATTTTTTGATTTAGCGCCGGAAAGAGCTGTTATTAATGATTATAATGCCGAGTTAATCAACTGTTATCAACAAATTAAGGATAATCCTCAGGAGTTAATTGACTTATTGAAGTATCATCAAGAAAATAATTCAAAAGATTATTACTTACAATTACGCTCAGCTGATCGTGATGATAGAATAAACAATATGTCCGATGTCCAAAGAGCTGCTCGAATTCTATATATGCTAAGAGTCGATTTTAATGGCTTATATCGAGTGAATTCTAAAAATCAATTTAATGTACCATACGGTAGCTATAAAAATCCTAAAATTGTTGATGAAGAGTTGATATCTGCTATTTCAAATTATCTAAATAAAAATCAAATAGAGATTAGAACAGGTGATTTTGAGGATGCACTCTTAGATGTTCAAGAAGGTGATTTTATCTATTTCGATCCTCCTTATATTCCATTATCTGAGACAAGCGCTTTTACATCGTATACTCATGAAGGTTTTTCTTATGAGGACCAAGTTAGATTAAGAGATACATTTAGGAGACTAAGTGATGCAGGCGCTTATGTAATGTTGTCAAATTCATCGAGTCATTTAGTAGAGGAATTATATCAAGATTTTAATATCCATTATGTAGAGGCTACACGAACAAATGGTGCTAAGTCTTCGAGCCGAGGAAAAATTTCTGAAATTATAGTCACAAATTATGAAAATTAACGAATATAAGTATGGGGGTGTTTTAATGACAAAACCATACTATAATAAAGACAAAATGATTCTTGTTCATGCAGATACGTTTAAATTATTATCAAAAATGAAACCAGAGAGTATGGATATGATCTTTGCTGACCCACCATATTTTTTAAGTAATGGTGGGATATCTAATTCTGGGGGACAAGTTGTTTCCGTTGATAAAGGAGATTGGGATAAGATTTCTTCATTTGAGGAAAAGCACGAGTTCAACCGTAAATGGATTCGATTAGCAAAAGAAGTTTTAAAGCCTAATGGGACTATATGGGTTTCAGGGAGTTTGCATAATATTTATTCAGTTGGAATGGCATTAGAGCAAGAAGGTTTTAAAATTCTAAATAATATTACTTGGCAGAAAACAAACCCTGCACCCAATTTATCCTGTCGTTATTTTACTCATTCTACCGAAACTATTTTATGGGCAAGGAAAAATGATAAAAAAGCTCGTCATTATTACAATTACGATTTGATGAAAGAGCTAAATGATGGTAAGCAAATGAAAGATGTATGGACAGGCTCCTTGACGAAAAAAGCTGAGAAATGGGCTGGCAAGCATCCAACACAAAAACCAGAATATTTATTGGAACGTATAATTTTGGCTTCTACTAAAGAAGGTGACTATATTTTAGACCCGTTTGTAGGAAGTGGAACAACAGGAGTAGTCGCTAAACGCTTAGGTAGAAGATTTATAGGTATCGATGCTGAAAAAGAATATTTAAAAATTGCAAAGAAGAGGTTGGAATATACACAATGAAAAAGGGTGGCATTGGAGGAGCAAACACTAAAACAGGTTTAGCTTTTGAAATACAAACGGATTTCCCTACATTTTTGGCTAGTCAAGATGGCTACAGTATTGAGAATATTGACTATGATACTAGAAGGACGGAACAAGGAGGAAAAACGAAAATCATCAAAGGAACCAAATTGCGTTCGAAACCTTTTAGATGGAGTATAAAATTTTTAGGAGACGAAGTTGGACAGATTTTCCAAAAAACTGGTCTCTATCGCTACTTTGATGAAATTGATGGATTTGATTATACAAAAATTATATCCGCTCAATTGTTACCTGATGAAGCAATTTTTGTAGTTAGTAAAAATACAGTTTATATAGTTGAGAAAAAGACACAAAATCAAGGTGGCAGTGTTGACGAAAAGTTGCAAACATGTGATTTTAAATTAAAACAATATAAAAAACTATTTTCTCCTTTAAATAAGGAGGTCAGTTATTCATACCTATTAGATAAAGATTGGTTTAAAAATCCACGCTATAAAGATACTTTAGATTATATTATTAGTGTTGGATGTAAATATTATTTTAATTATATTCCATTAGATGCGATTGGCTTACCATTACCTAAACAAGAGGAAAATTAATTATGAATTTTAAAAATTATTTAATAAAATCCCCACAAGAAAGGTTAACGATTTTCTTAGAATCATTATCAATTACCAATAGAACTCCAGAGTATTATGTGAATTGGAATAAAGTTGACCGTGAGACAAAGAAGTATGAATTAGAATTGAATACTTTGAACTACTTAATTGGTAAAGATGATATTTATTCCGAAGCTTTACGTTTATTCACTAAACAACCTAATTTGTTAAAAGCTATTCCTAGCTTAATCGCAAGTCGTGATAGAGTTTTAGATATTCTTACAATAGACAATGATGATAATATGTCTTTTGAGCAATTGGATTTCAAAACGATAGACACTAGTAGAATAGATGATTACTTGAAATTTATCGAGCAATCTGGTTTATTAAATTTTTTACAACAACATGCTAATCGTTCATTAGTTGATTATGTTTATGGAGTAGAGACTGGATTAGATAGCAATGCACGAAAAAACCGAAGTGGAACAACCATGGAGGGGATTTTAGAGAGACATGTAGCAAAAATTTCTCAGGAACAAAAATTGGAATGGAAATCTCAAGCTACAGCCCAATTCATTAAGGATAAGTGGGGAATTAAAGTACCTGTTGATAAATCTGAGAGAAGATTTGATGTTGCAGTTTATTCCCGAGAAAAACATAAGGTTTGGCTGATTGAAACAAATTACTATGGTGGAGGAGGAAGTAAATTAAAAGCAGTAGCTGGTGAATTTACTGAACTTAGTCAATTCGTGGTCACATCAGATGATGCTGTTGAATTTGTATGGGTTACGGATGGTCAAGGATGGAAAACTGCACACTTACCATTAGCAGAAGCATTTAGTCATATCACTAATGTGTTTAACTTAGAAATGTTGAGAGAAGGATTTTTATCTGAATTGTTTCGACAATAGACTTGTTGAACTTTAAAATTAGGTAAGTGACAAAAGAAATAAGAAAAAGAGGCAAACGCCTCTTTTTTTATTACTTTCCCACTCTAATGATTTATTATTCTATTCACTAAATCTTAAAAAATAGCCATCTGGGTCTAGAACTGCAAATTCATGAGGGTAGATATATTGTTCACCAACACGAAATTCTCTTTTAGTCAAAGGACGATGAATAGGATAGTTAGACTCGATTACTTTCTGATGGAGTCTAGGGACATCCTTGATGCCAAAGGAGATATTGACACCACGACCAAATGGGTAGGTCAGTTCAGCTAATTCATCCTTTGGTCCCTCCTCTAACATTAGCTGGCAATCTTCAAGCGATAAAAAGAGGAATTTTTCTTCTGGACGCTCGTATTCGACAGAGAATCCCAATAAGTCGCAGTAGAAGTGACGCGATTTCTCGATATCCGATACGACAAATTCAGGGATGACAGCTTGATAGTCCATTCGTTTTCTCCTTAGAAATCAATCTCCAAGACAATCGGTGTGTGGTCTTGACGGGCACCGGAGTTAATCATGTCTGACTTGGTAACCTTGTCTGCTACACGGTTACTTGTGAGCCAGTAGTCGATTCTCCAGCCTGTGTTGTTGATTTTTGAAGTCTTGCTGCGTTGTGCCCACCAAGTATAGCGTTCTGGCACATCGCCATGGATATGGCGGAAGGTATCTGTAAATCCTTTGGCTAAAAGGTTTGTAAATCCTTCACGTTCTTCGTCTGTAAATCCTGGTGAACGGCGGTTGCTGGCTGGGTTGGCAAGGTCAATTTCCTTGTGGGCAACGTTGTAGTCTCCTGTTGCTAGGACAGGTTTTTTCTTGTCTAGTTGAGCCAAGTACTCTGCATATTTGACATCCCAGACTTGACGTTCTTCCAAGCGTTTGAGGCCATCTCCAGCATTAGGAGTGTATACTTGAGTCACGAAAAATGTATCAAATTCTAGGGTAATGATACGGCCTTCAGAGTCCATAGTAGAAGGAGCACCGATTTCTGGGAAGCTGATAGTTGGAGTCAGTTCTTTCTTATAGAGGAACATGGTTCCAGCATAGCCTTTACGAGCAGGCTCTTGAGAGGAACGCCAAGTATTTTCATATCCAGGGAAGAGTTCTTCTAACACCTCGAGGTGTTTTTTAGTAGGCCCTGTAGCTGAAAGCTTGGTTTCTTGGATAGCGATAATATCGGCATCTTCGGCTACCAAGGTTTGGAGGACGTCTTGTGATAATTTCGCACGCGCAGAGTCGCTCGTCAATGCTGCGTTTAGGGAATCAATATTCCATGAGATCAATTTCATAATGTTTACCTTTTCATTCAGATTATAGACAATATTATACCAGAAAAAGAAGCAATTCCCCAGCGTATAGTTTGAAAAATCAAGGTCATTCCTATATAATAAAGAATGATTTATGTAAAAGATTGAAAATAAATGAAATGTTACTCCTTTGAGTATCTTTATCGCTGAATATGACAAAGTTTCAGTTAGTGTCATCACCTATGAATAGGAAAAACCTGAGGCAGTCGCCTCAGGTTTCCATTTGTCATTAGAAAGGAATTTTATGTCCATTATCCAAAAACTCTGGTGGTTTTTTAAATTAGAAAAACGCCGTTACCTAGTTGGAATTGTAGCTTTGGTTTTGGTTTCTGTACTAAACCTCATACCACCTATGGTCATGGGGCGTGTGATCGATGCAATTACTTCGGGACGATTAACACAAGATGAGCTCCTGCTTCATCTCTTTTATCTCCTGCTGGCAGCTTTCGGGATGTACTACCTGCGTTATGTTTGGCGCATGTATATCCTAGGGACCTCCTACCGACTTGGACAAATTATGCGTTCAAGACTATTTGAGCATTTTACAAAGATGTCTCCCGCTTTTTATCAGAATTATCGAACTGGGGATTTGATGGCTCACGCCACCAATGATATCAATGCCCTGACTCGTTTAGCAGGTGGGGGTGTTATGTCTGCGGTAGATGCCTCTATCACTGCCTTGGTGACTCTGCTAACTATGCTCTTTAGCATTTCTTGGCAGATGACCTTGGTTGCCATTCTACCTTTGCCATTTATGGCCTATGCGACTAGTCGTCTGGGGAGAAAGACCCATAAGGCTTTCGGAGAATCACAAGCAGCCTTTTCTGAACTCAATAATAAGGTTCAAGAATCTGTATCGGGTATCAAGGTAACTAAGTCCTTTGGTTATCAATCCGATGAGTTGGCATCTTTCCAGGAAGTCAATGATTTGACCTTCCAAAAGAATCTGCAAACCATGAAATATGATAGTCTCTTTGACCCCATGGTTCTACTCTTTGTTGGTTCTTCCTATGCCTTAACTCTCTTAGTCGGTGCCTTTATGGTGCAAGCAGGACAAGTAACCGTTGGGAATCTTGTCACCTTTATCTCTTACTTAGATATGTTGGTCTGGCCCTTGATGGCGATTGGTTTTCTCTTTAATATTACTCAAAGAGGGAAGGTTTCTTATCAACGAATTGAGAGTCTTTTGTCCCAAGAATCACCTGTCAAAGAACCAGAATCTCCACTTGACGGGATTGAAAATGGACGCTTGGACTATGCCATTGATCGTTTTGCCTTTGAAGACGAAGAGACGCTGAGAGATATACATTTTAGTCTTGAAAAAGGGCAAACCTTGGGCTTGGTTGGACAGACTGGTTCAGGGAAAACAGCTTTGATTAAATTGCTCCTACGTGAGTATGACGTTGACCAAGGAGCTATTTATCTAAATGGTCATGACATTCGTGACTATCGACTAGCTGACTTACGAAGTTTGATGGGATACGTCCCACAGGACCAATTTCTCTTTGCTAGCTCTATCTTAGAGAATATTTGTTTTGGAAATCCCGACCTACCTTTCTCAGCAGTAGAGCAAGCAACTCAGTTGGCTCAAGTCTATCAAGACATTAAAGCCATGCCTGAGGGATTTGATACAGTTATCGGGGAAAAAGGTGTCAGTCTATCTGGTGGACAAAAGCAACGTCTTGCTATGAGTCGAGCTATGATTTTAAATCCTGATATCTTGATTTTAGATGATTCCTTGTCAGCTGTGGATGCCAAGACAGAGTTCGCTATTATCGATAATCTCAAGGAAACTCGCAAAGATAAAACGACCATCATCACTGCCCATCGTCTCAGTGCAGTTGTTCATGCAGATTTGATTTTGGTCATGCAGAATGGTCGAATCATTGAACGAGGCACACATGAAGACTTACTCGCCTTGGATGGTTGGTATGCCCAAACCTACCAGTCTCAACAGTTAGAAATGAAAGGAGAAGAAGATGCGCAATAAACAAGAACAATGGGCTGTATTGAAACGCTTGTTGTCCTATCTCAAGCCCTATGGTCTCCTAACCTTTTTAGCCTTAGCCTTTCTCCTTACGACGACTGTTATCAAGAGTATCATCCCCTTGGTAGCTTCGCACTTTATCGATCAGTATCTAAACAATCTCAACCAGCTTGCCGTTACAGTTCTGCTAGTTTACTATGGTCTTTTTATTCTTCAAACCATTGTCCAATATGTAGGGAACATCCTCTTTGCGCGAGTGTCCTACAGTATCGTTAGAGATATCCGACGTGATGCCTTTGCTAATATGGAGAAGCTAGGCATGTCTTATTTTGATAAAACACCTGCAGGTTCCATCGTTTCTCGTTTGACCAATGACACTGAGACTATTAGCGATATGTTTTCAGGAATCTTATCCAGTTTTATCTCAGCAGTCTTTATCTTTGTGACAACCCTTTATACCATGCTTATTTTGGATTATCGTCTGACAGCTTTAGTATTGCTCTTTCTACCCTTGATTTTCCTTTTGGTCAATCTCTACCGTAAAAAATCGGTTAAGGTTATCGAAAAAACCAGAAGTCTCTTGTCAGATATCAACAGTAAGCTGGCAGAAAATATCGAAGGAATTCGCGTCATTCAAGCCTTTAACCAAGAAAAACGCCTGCAAGAAGAGTTTGATGAGATAAACCAGGAACACCTAGTCTACGCTAACCGTTCAGTAGCCTTGGACTCCCTCTTTTTACGTCCAGCTATGAGTTTGTTGAAGCTGTTGGGATATGCAGTTTTGATGGCTTACTATGGCTATCGTGGTCTCTATCTAGGAATAACGGCAGGAACCATGTATGCTTTTATCCAGTACATCAATCGCCTCTTTGATCCCCTCATCGAGGTAACACAAAACTTTTCTACCCTTCAAACATCCATGGTGTCAGCAGGTCGTGTCTTTGCACTTATCGATGAGACTAACTATGAACCGGCCCAAGAAGATGGACAATCCGAGATTAAAGAAGGAAATATCCGTTTTGAACATGTGTCCTTCTCCTATGATGGGAAGCACCAGATTCTCGATGATATTTCCTTTACAGTCAATAAAGGTGAAACCATCGCCTTTGTCGGACATACTGGCTCTGGGAAATCCTCTATCATCAATGTTCTTATGCGCTTTTATGAATTCCAGTCTGGTCGGGTTTTACTTGATGGTGTGGATATTCGTAAGTATAGTCAAGAGGAGTTGAGAAAAAATATCGGTCTGGTCCTACAGGAACCTTTCCTCTATCATGGGACCATCAAGTCCAATATCGCCATGTACCAAGATATCAGCGATGACCAGGTTAAGGCAGCAGCAGAGTTTGTGGATGCAGATTCTTTCATTCGGGATCTTCCATTAGGCTATGATGCCCCTGTGTCTGAGCGTGGTTCAAGTTTCTCTACTGGTCAACGTCAGCTTCTTGCCTTTGCTAGAACCGTTGCCAGTCAACCGAAAATTCTGATTTTGGATGAAGCGACAGCCAATATCGACTCTGAAACAGAAGCCTTGGTCCAAAATTCCCTAGCCAAGATGAGACAGGGTCGAACCACCATTGCCATTGCCCATCGTCTCTCTACTATCCAAGATGCCAACTGTATCTATGTCCTTGATAAGGGACGTATTATTGAGAGTGGAACCCATGAGGAACTTTTGGCCTTGGGTGGAACCTATCACAAGATGTATAGTTTGCAGGCAGGTGCCCTTTCCTAGGGAAGAATTCCTTTAAAATACATATTTCTTGCACTACCTCTTTTATTTTGTGGTATAATGTAGAATGTTAATAAAGATTACATATTAAAAGCAGAGGAGAATGTGCATGCTGAAATGGGATGAACTACCTCAAGAAATACAATTGAGTGAGGTAAAACCATACTACCAGCTTGTTTCTAAAAGAAAAGGCTCTCTGATTCTCAAGCGCTGTCTAGATTTGTTTCTAGCCTTGATCTTGTTAATCTTGACCTCACCCGTATTTCTGATTCTAAGCATTTGGATCAAACTAGATAGTAAGGGTCCAGTCATTTACAAGCAGGTGCGGGTAACCCAGTACAACCGACATTTCAAGATTTGGAAATTCCGGACCATGGTAACCGATGCGGACAAGAAAGGAAGTCTAGTAACTTCTGCAAATGATAGCCGCATCACCAAGGTTGGAAATTTTATTCGCCGGGTTCGTTTGGATGAACTTCCACAATTGGTCAATGTCCTCAAAGGGGAGATGTCCTTTGTGGGAACTCGTCCAGAAGTGCCACGCTACACAGAGCAGTACAGCCCAGAAATGATGGCTACCTTACTCTTGCCAGCAGGGATCACATCCCTTGCCAGCATTAACTACAAGGACGAGGATGCCATTATCAGTCAAATGACTGCAAAAGGTATGACGGTTGACCAGGCTTATGTTGAGAGAGTCCTGCCAGAAAAGATGCACTATAATCTAGCCTACCTACGTGATTTTAATTTCTTCGGGGATATTAAGATCATGTTCCAGACTGTATTTGAAGTTTTAAAATAAGTAGTCGCAAGATTGAAACCAATCAAAGGAGTAAAACAATGACAAAGTATAATATTCCATTTTCACCACCTGATATTACCGAAGCTGAAATTGCTGAAGTAGCAGATACCCTTCGTTCTGGTTGGATTACAACAGGACCTAAGACAAAAGAATTGGAGCGTCGTCTTTCCGTCTATACTCAGACACCTAAGACAGTCTGCCTCAACTCTGCAACAGCAGCTCTTGAATTGATTTTGCGCGTGCTTGAAGTGGGTCCTGGCGATGAAGTTATCGTTCCGGCTATGACTTATACAGCATCATGTAGCGTTATCACTCACGTAGGTGCTACACCAGTTATGGTTGATATCCAAGGTGATACCTTTGAAATGGACTATGACAAGCTTGAGCAAGCGATTACTGAGAAGACAAAGGTTATCATCCCAGTTGAACTTGCAGGGATTATCTGTGACTATGACCGTTTGTTCCAAGTTCTTGAGAAGAAACGTGACCTCTTTACAGCTACTAGTAAGTGGCAAAAAGTCTTTAACCGTATCGTTGTTGTCTCAGATAGCGCCCATGCTTTGGGTTCAACCTACAAGGGGCAACCAGCTGGTTCCATTGCAGACTTTACGTCCTTCTCTTTCCACGCAGTTAAGAACTTCACAACTGCTGAAGGAGGAAGTGCTACTTGGAAAGCTAATCCAGCTATTGATGATGAAGAAATGTACAAGGAATTCCAAATCCTATCTCTTCATGGTCAAACAAAAGATGCGCTAGCTAAGATGCAACTAGGTTCATGGGAATACGATATCGTAACTCCTGCCTACAAGTGCAACATGACGGATATCATGGCTTCAATTGGTTTGGTACAATTGGATCGTTATCCTGGCTTGCTACAACGTCGTAAGGACATCGTAGATCGCTATGACCGTGGATTTGCAGGAACTCGTATTCACCCATTGGCGCATGAGACAGATACTGTTGAATCTTGCCGTCACCTTTACGTTACCCATGTAGAAGGTGCTAGTCTCGAACAACGCAATCAAATCATCCAAGAATTGGCTAAAGCTGGAATCGCAAGTAACGTTCACTACAAACCGCTTCCACTTTTGACAGCCTATAAAAATCTTGGCTTTGATATGGCAGATTATCCACGAGCTTATGCCTTCTTTGAAAATGAGATTACACTACCGCTTCACACCAAATTAACGGATGAAGAAGTAGATTATATCATTGAGACTTTTGTCAGAGTTTCTGAAGAAGTTCTAGTCGCTTCACAAAAATAATTAAAAAAATTAGTAAAAAATTAGTGAAAACGGTTGACAAAGAAAAAACAATAACATATAATTAACTCAACAAATCAGAAAAGTAGATATTTTTAATCTTTAGGGAGCCTGTGGTTACTGTGAACAGGTGGTTGAAACTAGTGAAATTGGGCTGATTTTAAAAGTGAATTTGAAACAATGAAAATTCGGTAGGCACACCTTATAGTGCAACTTGTTGTTAGACAAGGCAGAGATGTAAAGGGGATATCCTCTTTACAATTGAGGTGGTACCGCGTTACAAACGCCCTCACATGGAAGAAAAATCCGTGTGTGGGCTTTTTTTATCCGTCATTTTGTTTATCTTTTATTAGGGTGTTAAGTCGCTTTGATGAACTTGAGTTCTATCTACAGCTCCTTGCCTACTACTAAAAGCAAACAAAAAGCCGGATTCATACAGAAGGAGGAAAATTTTATGACAACTAAAGGATATTTTGGACAATTTGGTGGTAGTTTTGTACCAGAACCAATTCAGGCTTTATTAGATGAGTTGGAAGTGACTTTTGATAAATACAAGGATGATCCAGAATTTTTGGCAGAATATCGTCATTACTTGAAGGATTATTCAGGTCGTGAAACACCGCTTTATTTTGCGGAAAGTTTGACAGAGCACCTAGGTGGAGCTAAGATTTATCTCAAGCGTGAAGACCTTAACCACCTTGGATCTCACAAACTTAATAATGTTTTGGGTCAAATCCTTCTAGCAAAACGCATGGGTAAAAAGCGTGTCATTGCTGAGACAGGAGCTGGCCAGCACGGTGTTGCGACTGCGGCTGCTGCAGCTAAGTTTGGTATGGCATGTGATGTCTATATGGGGGCAGAAGATGTGGAGCGTCAACGTCTCAATGTCTTCCGTATGGAGATGATGGGAGCAACTGTTCACGCAGTTGAAACTGGTACTCGTACCCTCAAAGATGCGGTTGACGCAGCCTTTGGAGCATGGATGAATGACCTTGAAGCCTTCTACGTTTTAGGTTCGGCTGTAGGTCCTCACCCTTACCCAACTATTGTTCATGAGTTCCAAAAAGTGATTAGTGAAGAATCTCGTCGTCAAATCTTGGAAAAAGAAGGACGTCTGCCAGACTACGTTATTGCCTGTGTGGGTGGTGGTTCTAATGCCATCGGTGCCTTTTCACAGTATGTAGCTGATGAAGAAGTTAAATTGGTTGGGGTAGAAGCTGCTGGTCACGGTTTAGATACCGATAAACACGCGGCAACAATGACCAAGGGTAGTGTAGGAATTGTCGACGGGATGAAGACCTATGCAGTCTTTAAGGAAGATGGAGAGCTCGCGCCAGTTTACTCTATCTCTGCTGGTTTAGACTATCCAGGGGTTGGACCAGAACACGCCTTCTTTAAAGACTCTGGTCGTGTAGAGTATGTTGCAGCGACTGATGAAGAGGCTGTCCAAGCCTTGCTTCTACTTAGCAAGACTGAAGGAATTATCCCAGCTATTGAAAGCTCCCATGCTATCGCAGAAGCGGTCAAACGAGCACCAAAACTAAGTAAAGATGAGATTATCGTCATCAATGTCTCTGGTCGTGGAGACAAGGACGTAGCTGCTATTGCAGACTACCTTGAAGCTAAAAAATAAAAGATGGAAAAGATACAGAGATTTCTCTCACAGAGAGCTTGTGGTTGCTGAAAACAAGCAGAGAAAGCTGTAAGATTGGGTCCATCTCAAATGAGAGAAGAAAACATGATTCTCAAGGGAGTGCCCTTTATCGCACAACCTGTTACAGGAGCTATCTGAGACAGGAATGAGAGATAGGAGAAATCCTATAATTGAGGTGGCACCGCGAATTTCGTCCTCACGCAAGTTATTTTGCGTGGGGATTTTTTGTAGAATCAACACGGGATTTAAGAAGAACTGAAAGGGAAATTACAATGGAACGAATCATTCATGGAGATGTTTTATCACCAATCTTGGCTTACATGCGCTTGAACGGACAACACAAGGTTATACTTGAAAGTATCCCGAGAGAAAAGGAAAATGCTCGATTTTCTATCTTGGCCTATAATCCAGTTTTTGAGATTAAGTTCGAAAATGGAGTTCTTTATCAAAATGGGCAAGTCATTGATCGTGATCCCTTGGATTTCCTTTATGAAGTGACTCATAAGAGCCAGCACCATTCAGACCTACCTTTTGGTGGTGGAGCGATTGGCTTTGTTGGTTACGATATGATTTCTCTCTATGAAGAAATTGGCCAGCTCCCTGAGGATACGATTGGTACGCCAGATATGCATTTCTTCGTATATGAGAGTTATATAGTTTTTGACCACAAGAAAGAAAAAATTCATATCATCGAGGATGCTCTTTACAGTGATCGAAGCAATGAAGAACTAGAAGCAGCTTTGGATCAAGTTTTAGAGGAGTTGAAAATCCCTGCTCCAAATGAATTTGAAGATTTGGACCTTTCTCCACTTCAGTTTAGACCACATATTGCATCTCAGAAATTTGAAGAAATGGTAGAAACAGCTCGCGACTTGATTCGCAATGGAGATATGTTCCAATGCGTGCTCAGTCAACGTTTCTCAGCAGAAGTAACTGGAAATCCTTTTGACTTCTACAGAAATCTCCGAGTGACAAATCCATCAAATTACCTCTACTTTTATGACTTCGGAGATTATCAAATCATTGGTGCCAGTCCTGAGAGTTTGGTTTCCGTCAAGAATGGCATCGTGTCAACCAATCCAATTGCAGGGACACGACCTAGAGGTGCCAATGACGAGGAAGATGCAGCACTTGCAAGTGATCTACTTTCTGATGAAAAGGAAACGGCAGAACACCGAATGCTAGTGGATCTAGGACGCAATGATATCGGTCGAATTGCTGAAACAGCAAGTGTCCAAGTAACCAAGTATATGGAAGTGGAACTTTTCCGCTATGTCATGCATTTGACCAGCGTGGTTAAAGGACGTTTGCTTCCAGAACTGACTGCCATGGATGCCTTGAAAGCGACTCTTCCAGCAGGAACAGTATCGGGGGCACCAAAGATTCGGGCTATGAAACGCATCTATGAGTTGGAAACAGAGAAGCGTGGTGTTTATGCAGGAGCTATCGGTTACCTATCAGCAACTGGAGACATGGACTTTGCCATTGCTATTCGAACCATGATTCTTAAAAATAAAACAGCCTACGTACAGGCTGGGGCAGGAATTGTTTATGATTCTATCGCTCAAAACGAATACCAAGAAACCATTAATAAAGCTAAATCTATGACTAGAATGGGAGAACTAAGACCATGATTTTATTGATTGATAATTATGATTCATTTACCTATAACTTGGCTCAATACATTGGGAATTTCGCAGAAGTTCAGGTTTTGAGAAATGATGATCCAAACCTTTATGAAGTAGCTACAAAGGTAGATGGACTGGTTTTTTCTCCTGGCCCAGGTTGGCCAGCTGATGCTGGGAAGATGGAAGAAATGATTCGTGATTTTGCAGGTAAGAAACCTATTCTAGGGATTTGTTTAGGGCACCAAGCCATCGCAGAAGTCTTTGGTGGCAAGTTGGGCTTGGCTCCAAAAGTCATGCATGGCAAGCAGAGTCAGATTCGATTTGAGACTCCATCCGTTCTCTATCAAGGAATCGAGGATAATCGTCCAGTCATGCGTTACCACAGTATTTTAATTGAAGAGATGCCAGAAGAGTTTGAAGTGACAGCTCGTTCGACAGATGACCAAGCCATTATGGGGATTCAACACAAAACCTTGCCGATTTATGGCTTGCAGTATCATCCAGAAAGTATAGGAACGCCAGATGGCCTATCTTCTATTCAGAATTTTATCGAGAAAGTTGTAAAGTGAGGAAGACAAAATGAAAGAAATTATTGAAAAATTAGCGAACTTTGAAGATCTATCAGGTGTTGAAATGACGGATGTGATCGAACGCATCGTGACAGGGCGAGTGACAGAAGCACAAATCGCTTCTCTACTGTTAGCCCTTAAGATGAAGGGAGAAACACCTGAGGAAAGAACAGCCCTCGCCCAAGTTATGAGAGGACATGCTCAACACATTCCAACCAACATTCAAGATGCTATGGATAACTGTGGTACAGGTGGAGATAAGTCATTTAGCTTCAACATTTCTACAACTGCAGCCTTTGTCTTGGCAGGTGGTGGCATCCACATGGCTAAACATGGAAATCGCTCTATTTCTTCTAAATCTGGTTCAGCAGATGTCTTGCAAGCTTTGGGAATCAATATTGACCTCAAGCCAGCACAATTAGGTAAAGTATTTGATCAAACAGGAATTGTCTTTCTCTTTGCCAAAAACATGCACCCAGCTATGAAATATATCATGCCGGCACGCTTGGAATTGGGAATTCCAACCATCATGAATTTGACAGGTCCACTCATTCACCCAATGGTCTTGGAAACACAGCTTCTAGGAATCAGTCGTCTTGAACTTCTGGAAAGTACTGCTCAGGTTTTGAAAAACATGGGTCGCAAACGTGCTATCGTAGTAGCTGGTCCAGAAGGATTAGATGAAGCTGGTTTGAATGGTACTACCAGCATTGCCCTTCTTGAAAATGGAGAAATCACTTTGTCAACCTTTACTCCAGAAGATTTGGGAATGGAACGCATTGCCATTGAGGACATTCGTGGTGGTAATGCTCATGAGAATGCAGCCATTCTTGTTAGCGTTCTTAATAACGAACCAAGTCCATTCTTGGAAACAACAGTCTTAAATGCTGGCCTTGGTTTTTATGCCAATGGTAAAGCAGACAGTATCAAGGACGGAGTTGAATTGGCACGTCAAGTGATTGCCAGTGGTAAGGCTCTTGAAAAACTTAGACTATTACAGGAGTACCAAAAATGAGTCAGGAATTTTTATCACGTATTCTAGAGCAGAAGGCGCGTGAAGTTGAAAAGATGGAACGAGAGGAACTTCAGCCCTTGCGAGAAAGCTATCGTTTGGCTGAATATTTGAAAAACCATCAAGAACGTCTGCAAATTATTGCAGAGGTCAAGAAGGCGAGTCCAAGTATGGGTGATATCAATCTGGATGTGGATATCGTTCAACAGGCCCAGGCTTACGAGGCTAACGGCGCTGTTATGATTTCTGTTCTGACAGACGAAGTTTTCTTCAAAGGTCATTTGGATTATCTTCGTGAGATTTCCAGTCAGGTAGAGATTCCGACGCTGAACAAGGATTTTATCATCGATGAAAAGCAAATCATCCGTGCTCGCAATGCAGGTGCGACAGTTATCTTACTCATCGTAGCGGCTTTATCAGAAGAACGGCTCAAGGAACTGTATGACTATGCGACAGAGCTTGGACTAGAAGTTTTGGTGGAAACTCATAATCTGGCTGAACTAGAAGCTGCTCACCGTCTTGGCGCTCAAATTATTGGTGTCAACAATCGTAATTTAACAACCTTTGAAGTAGACTTACAGACCAGTGTAGACTTGGCCAAACACTTCAAGGACGATTGCTTGTATATTTCTGAATCTGCCATTTTTAAAGAGGAGGATGCAAAACGTGTTGCACCCTACTTTAACGGAATTTTAGTAGGAACAGCCCTCATGCAGGCAGAAAATGTAGCCCAGAGAATCAAGGAGTTGCAGATTGACAAAGGTTAAGATTTGTGGACTATCGACCAAAGAAGCGGTAAAAACAGCTGTGTCGGCTGGAGCAGACTACATTGGTTTTGTCTTTGCTCCTAGCAAAAGACAGGTGACCGTAGAACAAGCCATAGAGCTGGCTGAGATTATTCCTAGCCATATTCAAAAGGTTGGAGTATTTGTTTCACCCAGTCGGACAGAACTGTTAGAAGCGGTAGACAAAGTTGGTTTGGACTTTGTACAAGTTCACGGTCAGGTAGTAGAAAAACTATTTGAAAATTTGCCTTGTGGCAGCATTCAGGCTGTTCAAGTTGATGGGAATGGCCATGTGCCCAATTCTCAGGCAGACTATCTCCTCTTTGATGCACCTGTGGCAGGAAGTGGTCAGACCTTTGATTGGGAGCAACTGGATACGACAGAACTATCTCAGCCTTTCTTCATCGCAGGTGGGCTCAATGAGGATAATGTAGAAGAAGCTATTCAACACTTTACTCCCTTTGCAGTAGATGTGTCAAGCGGAGTAGAAACAGACGGACAAAAAGATCATGAAAAGATTAGAAGATTTATAGAGAGGGTAAAGAATGGCATATCAAGAACCAAATAAAGATGGATTTTACGGGAAATTCGGTGGACGTTTTGTCCCAGAAACATTGATGACAGCAGTATTGGAATTAGAAGAGGCTTATCGTGAAAGTCAGGCAGATCCAAGTTTCCAAGAGGAGTTAAACCAACTTTTGCGCCAGTATGTAGGTCGTGAAACTCCTCTTTACTACGCAAAAAACTTGACCCAGCATATTGGCGGAGCCAAGATTTATCTTAAACGTGAAGACCTCAACCATACAGGTGCCCACAAGATTAACAATGCCTTAGGACAAGTTTTACTGGCTAAACGCATGGGCAAGAAGAAAATTATCGCTGAAACAGGTGCTGGTCAGCATGGTGTAGCAACTGCAACAGCTGCGGCACTCTTTAACATGGAATGTACCATCTACATGGGTGAGGAAGATGTCAAACGCCAAGCCCTCAATGTTTTCCGCATGGAGCTTTTAGGAGCTAAGGTAGAGGCAGTGACAGATGGTTCGCGCGTGCTCAAGGATGCAGTCAATGCAGCCCTTCGTTCTTGGGTAGCCAACATCGATGATACCCACTATATCCTTGGTTCTGCCTTGGGGCCTCATCCTTTTCCAGAAATTGTGCGTGATTTTCAAAGTGTTATCGGTCGAGAAGCTAAACAACAGTACCGTGACTTGACAGGGCAAGATTTGCCAGATGCCCTAGTAGCCTGTGTTGGTGGAGGTTCGAATGCTATCGGTCTCTTCCATCCATTTGTGGAAGATGAATCTGTAGCTATGTATGGAGCTGAAGCGGCAGGACTTGGTGTGGATACAGAGCATCACGCAGCTACCTTGACCAAGGGTCGCCCAGGAGTTCTTCACGGTTCTCTCATGGATGTTCTCCAAGATGCCCATGGACAAATCTTAGAAGCCTTCTCTATCTCAGCAGGTTTGGACTACCCAGGTATCGGTCCAGAACATTCTCATTACCACGATGTCAAGCGTGCGACCTATGTTCCTGTGACAGATGAGGAAGCCTTGGAAGGCTTCCAACTCTTGTCTCGTGTGGAAGGGATTATCCCAGCTTTGGAATCTAGTCACGCTATCGCCTTTGCGGTGAAATTAGCCAAAGAACTTGGTCCAGACAAGTCTATGATTGTCTGTCTATCAGGTCGCGGAGACAAGGATGTAGTTCAAGTTAAAGACCGCTTGGAAGCAGACGCAGCAAAGAAGGGAGAAGCTCATGCCTAAGACACTAACAGAAAAATTGAATGCAATTAAAGCAGCAGGAAAGGGAATTTTCGTTCCCTATATCATGGCTGGAGACCATGAAAAAGGTTTGGCTGGTCTCGCTGAAACAATCCACTTTTTAGAAGACTTGGGTGTTTCTGCCATTGAAGTGGGAGTTCCCTTTTCAGACCCTGTTGCAGATGGTCCTGTTATCGAAGAAGCAGGCTTGCGCAGTCTAGCTCGCGGAACCTCTACCCAGGCTTTGGTTGAAACCTTGAAAACCATTGAAACAGAAATCCCGCTTGTCATCATGACCTACTTTAACCCCCTCTTTCAGTATGGTGTTGAGAAATTGGTTAAAGATTTAGCAGATACAGCTGTTAAAGGTTTGATTATCCCAGACCTTCCTCATGAGCACGCTAACTTTGTAGAGCCCTTTTTGGCGGATACAGACCTTGCCTTGATTCCACTTGTCAGCTTGACGACAGGAATTGAGCGTCAAAAGGAACTCATTGAAGGGTCAGAAGGATTTGTCTATGCCGTTGCTATCAATGGGGTCACAGGGAAATCAGGAAATTACCGAGATGATTTGGACAAGCACTTGTCTCAACTTCATCAAGTGGCTGACATTCCAGTTTTGACAGGATTTGGTGTATCCACCGAGGATGATGTAGAACGATTTAATGCAGTATCAGACGGCGTCATCGTCGGTTCCAAGATTGTTAAGGCTCTGCATGAAGGACAAGTAGCAGAAATCGCTGACTTTATCCGAGAAGCAGTAGCTTCCCAAAAATAATCACACAAGTAGCAAGCAAGAGGAAGGGCACAAAAGGAAGTCTTTCCTTTTTCTTTAGTAGGAGAAAGGCTAGAATGCCAGTAGTGGAAGCAAATTGAATTAAAATTAGAAGTTCTGTAAGTGTAAATACGAGTGCACAAGAGGCCAGAAAAAGAAAATCACCTGCCCCAATGCGAATATCAATAACATGGGAAATGATTCCAAGAACTAGGAAGAAAGCCATGATTAGATTCCAACTACAGCAAACCATGAGGATTAAGTGAAAAATTAGCCAAACGAGCAAGGGATATTCCTGATGACGAAAGTCGTAGATGCCCAAAGTTAAGCCGGCAGTTACCAGTATGATTTGACTCAAAGTTAGAAATCCCCAAGAAAAAGTTAGAAAGAATAGCCCCAAGAATAACTCAAAGAAAGCATACCAGACAGGATAGCGAACCTTGCAGTAACGACAGCGAAAATTACTAATCACTTGAGAAATAATCGGAATCAAATCCAGTGGTCTCAAACGAGTCTGACAAGAATCACAATGACTAGCAGGGAAAACAATGGATTGCTCAGGGAAACGATCAATGACCAATCCAAGAAAGGAAGCAAAAATAGCTCCAACAAGAAAAAAGTAAAGGTGAATCATACTTATTAATTCGGAAAAAATAAGAGAAAGAGTATAATAGTTGGATAAAGGAGAAATTTTAGGAGCAAATATGAAAATTCACTTTGAAAAAGGACTTCAGATAGAAAATGCCCAACTCATTTGTCGCTGGTCTAATGCTTTGGGAGAAAGTTTTCAGAAGCAATGGATGGGACCCAAAATTTCTTATCCCTTGATTGTCCAATCCTTACAAAAGCTGGAGGGAATTTTTTCCATTTTTGTTGAAGAAGAGTTTGTAGGCGTCATCCAGAAAATCAGGCTAGAAGACAGGAATCTTCATATCGGGAGATTTTTTATCAATCCCCAGAAACAGGGGAAAGGATTAGGTCGAAAAGCTTTCCAGTACTTTCTTCAAGAAATGTTTGAAAATGAAGAAATAGAAAGTATTTCCCTAACGGTTTTTGAGTCCAATCAAAGAGCAAAAAATCTTTACCAAAAAGAAGGATTTGAAATCGTTCAAACCATTGAAGTTCCAGAACGTAAATATATAATGAGGAAATCGAGGCAAGGACTAGTTGATATCTAAAACTATCCCCGTACAATTTTTGGTTTTCAAACTTGTTGCAGAGAAATTTTCTTGATAAAATAGATATATGACTAGATATAAAGCAATCATTTCCTATGATGGCTACGCCTTTGCTGGTTTTCAACGGCAACCACACGCGCGTAGTGTCCAAGAGGAAATTGAAATAACTTTAACCAAATTAAATAAAGGGCAGGCCATTACCATCCATGGTGCAGGGCGAACGGATAGTGGTGTTCATGCCTTAGGGCAGGTCATCCACTTTGATCTCCCCTATCAGATGGATGAGGAAAAACTTCGCTTTGCTCTTGATACCCAAAGTTCTGAAGACATCGATGTGATTTCGATTGAGATTGTGGCTGATGATTTTCATTGCCGTTATGCCAAGCATAGCAAGACCTACGAGTTTATCGTGGATAGAGGGCGTCCTAAAAATCCTATGAGACGTCATTATGTCACCCACTATCCATATCCACTTGATGTGGAACGGATGCAAAAGGCTGTAAAGAAATTAGAAGGAACCCATGATTTTACCGGTTTTACTGCTGCCGGAACCAGTGTGGAGGACAAGGTAAGAACGATCACGGAAGCCAGTCTTAGGGTTGACGAGACCGGTCAATTTTTGACCTTTACCTTCTCTGGTAATGGCTTCCTCTATAAGCAGATTCGAAATATGGTCGGGACCTTGCTGAAAATTGGTAATAACAGAATGCCGATAGAGCAGATTGACCTGATTTTGGAGAAAAAAGACAGACAGTTGGCAGGTCCAACTGCAGCACCCAATGGTTTGTATTTGAAGGAGATTCGTTATGAAGAATAATCGTATTTTAGCACTTTCAGGAAATGATATTTTTAGTGGTGGTGGACTAGCTGCTGACCTTGCGACCTATACTTTAAATGGTTTACATGGTTTTGTAGCTATGACTTGCTTGACTGCCTTGACAGAAAATGGATTTGAGGTCTTTCCGACAGATGAGACTATTTTCCAACAACAGTTGGATAGTCTCAAGAGCGTAGACTTTGGAGGGATTAAGATTGGTCTCTTACCGACTGTTGGTGTTGCTGAGAAAGCTCTTAACTTTATCAAGGAACGTACAGGAGTTCCAGTGGTATTGGATCCAGTTCTCGTTTGTAAGGAAACGCATGATGTTGCAGTCAGCGAGCTTTGTCAAGAGTTGATTCGCTTTTTCCCTTATGTATCTGTGATTACTCCTAACCTTCCTGAGGCAGAATTGCTAGCAGGCCAAAAGATTGAAACCTTGGACGATATGAAGGCTGCGGCTCAAAAATTACATGACTTGGGTGCACCAGCAGTCATTATTAAAGGTGGGAATCGCCTTAGTCAGGATAAGGCTGTGGATGTCTTTTATGATGGAGTGAATTTTACCATTTTTGAGAATCCAGTCTTAGAAGGACAAAATGCAGGTGCTGGTTGTACCTTTGCCTCAAGCATTGCCAGCCAGTTAGTCAAGGGAGAGGAGCTATTACCTGCGGTTGAGAGTTCCAAAGCCTTTGTTTACCGTGCCATTGAACAAGCAGATCAGTATGGAGTAAGACAATATGAAGCAAACAAAAACAAGTAAAATCGCTCTAGTATCCATCTTAGCAGCCCTATCCGTAGTTTTGGGCTATTTCGTAAAAATCCCAACACCAACAGGATTTCTAACTCTTTTGGATGCTGGAATATTCTTTACGGCCTTTTACTTTGGGAGTCGAGAAGGAGCTGTTGTCGGAGGATTAGCAGGATTTCTAATTGACCTGATTTCAGGTTATCCTCAGTGGATGTTCTTCAGCTTGATTTTCCATGGTTCGCAGGGATATTTGGCAGGTGTTAAAGGGAAATGGCAGTGGCTAGGATTAGTCTTGGCAACCATCATCATGGTGGCAGGTTACGCTTTTGCATCGGCTTGGATGAATGGTTGGGGAGCAGCCCTACCAGAAATCGTCCCAAATCTTGTGCAAAATATCGTTGGTATGACAGTAGGCTTTCTTCTTTGTCATAGTGTGAAGAAAGCTAGATAATAGTAAAAAGAGCAATCCTCCAAGGGAACTATTGAAAAAACTCTGATTTTTTGCTAAAATGAAAGCTATGAAAACACTCTACGATGTGCAGCAATTTCTTAAACAGTTCGGCATTCTTGTCTATATGGGCAAACGCCTCTATGATATTGAACTAATGAAGATAGAACTTTCTCGAATCTACGATGCTGGCTTGATGGATAAGCTGGATTATCTAGAAGCGGAGGCTGTTCTTCGCAGAGAGCACAAACTAGAATTAGACTATTTAGAAAAAAATGGAGATTAGATATTATGGTAACTTGGGTATTATGGGGACTTGTAGTGGCGGTGTTGGCATGGATGGGATACAACTATCTTCGTATTCGCCGTGCAGCAAAAATTGTTGACAATGCAGAGTTTGAATCTTTGATTCGTACAGGTCAGCTAATTGACTTGCGTGAGCCAGCTGACTTCCACAGAAAACATATCCTCGGAGCTCGTAATATTCCTTCAAATCAATTGAAGACAAGTCTTGCAGCTCTTCGCAAGGATAAACCTGTCCTTCTATATGAAAACCAACGTGCGCAACGTGTAACAAATGCAGCACTTTTCTTGAAAAAACAAGGTTTCTCAGAAATCTATATCCTCTCTTACGGATTGGATTCTTGGACAGGGAAGGTCAAGACCAGCTAATCTTATGTAAAAAGCTGTCGAATGATAGGATGGAGCTATTATTTTATAGTATAATTAATTTGTATTAAATTTTAAGAAGTTTTTCAATATGCAAGAAAAGAAAAAAACTGCACGTAATTTAGGTATCCTATCTATTGTGCTCGGTTTGCTATCTCCAATTGTACGTCTGATTTTGGGAATTTTGATTTACTTTGGCTATGGCTATCGTCATTCGGAAATAGAAGTGAAAGAAAAGTAGTGTAAAAAAGTTTTTTTAAAACAGAAAACAGAAAGTAGAAGGAGAAAAGAATGAAGAGTGTTAATCTAACGAAAAAAAAGAAAGTTTGGCTGATTGCGCTTGCTTTACTTGCCCTGATCTTACTAGCCATTGTGATCAATATCCAGCTGAATCAACCCGAACATATGAGCGCTGACTATGTTGGCCTTTGGAAGTCAAGGTGGCATGAGGAAAATAAAGAATGGCTCTATCCTCTGAAGAATATCTGTCTTGTTATTTTGGCAGTTCTAGCTGGTTCGGGTCTCATGATTGCATTTTCCAAGAGTGAGAAATGGAAATAAGATTTATGAGAATGAGGCAATTCAGCCCGATGTTCTAACAGACCAGTCTTTAGAAGAGGCGGAGTCCTGGTTGAAGAAACAGTTAGGAGAATAGTTTATTGAAAGAGGCTGGGACAAAAGTCCTAGCCTCTCAGACCGAAGACAAACATTCCAAATGGTGTTTGTCTTTTTCTGTTTGTCAGGCTAAAATGCCATCTTTTGCTAGAATAATGGTCATTTGAACAAAATAAAAAGTTTTCCCCACCCTCATTTTTACTAGTTTTTTGAGATTCAAACACGCTAAAGTAAGCCCAACCTTATCTTCCATCTTGGACTTGCCTTTCTCTCTTGTATATATGAAAACCAACGTGCACAACGTGTTACAAATGCAGCACTTTTCTTGAAAAAACAAGGTTTCTCAGAAATCTATATCCTCTCTTACGGATTGGATTCTTGGACAGGAAAGGTGAAATCTAGTTAACAATGTGAAAACAACTTGTCACATATGTTTAATATAGAAAACCGATTTTTTATGGTATAATAATTTATATAAATTTTAAGGAGTTTTTATTATGCAAGAAAAGAAAAAAGCATCGCTTGTTTTAGGTATCCTATCTATCGTCCTTGGTTTGTTATCTCCAATCGTAGGTCTTATTTTGGGTATCATTGGATTAGTATTGGGGAATTCACACCAAAATCAATCTGGACTAAATTATAAAACAGAAAAAATTCTCAATATCGTAGGGATTGTTATTTCAGTCCTTAACTGGATTGCAGGATTCATTTTGATGATGCACTAATCAGGATTCTAACAAAAAAAGCTTTATTTTTAAAGCTTTTTTGTTTTATCTACTTTTCGTTAAGTGGATTTTAATCATTTTTAGTTCTTCTTGTTTCAATAAATTGGTTAACATAGTACAAAAATGCTACTAAATAAATAAATCAAATTTTTATGGTATTATTAATGAGTATCAAAATTAAGGAGTTTTTATAAAATGAATGCGCAGCAAAAGAAAAAACACTCACTCATTTCAGGTATCCTATCTATTGTCCTCGGATTACTAAATCCATTCGTAGGCCTGTTTTTGGGTATCGTTGGTCTAGTCTTGGCTATCTCACTTCAAAAAGAACCTGAACTAGACTATAAAAAAGAACGAACTCTCAATATTGTAGGTATTGTCATTTCTGTTCTTAACTTTATTTTAGGTATCATGCTATTCATACGCTAAAGAAGATTTTAAAAAGCTTTATGTTTAAAGCTTTTTTGTTTTATTCACTTTTATCTAAATAGTTTTTAATGATTTTCAATTCCTCTTGATTCAAGGGTCGGTATTGACCTTCTGCTAGATCAGAATCTAATAGAAAATCTCCGAACTGAACTCGTTTGAGGGCAGTGACCTTGACACCAACTGAGAGGAACATTTTCTTGACCTGATGAAATTTCCCTTCAGAGATGGTGATGGTGGCTTGGCTGAGACTAGTGCTTGAAGATAGAATCTCAAGCTGAGCAGGTTTACAAATAGTTCCATCAAGAAAGACAATCCCGTTTTTGAACTGATGGATGTGTTCTGGTGTGAGCAAGCCGTTCACCTCAACTTGATAAGTTTTATCGACATGATATTGAGGGTGGAGAAGTTGAAAACCTAGAGGGCCATTATCCGTTAAGAGGAGGAGCCCCGTCGTATCTCGATCTAGCCGACCGATAGCATAGAGTTGGTCTGATTGGAGGTATTGAGGTAGTAAATCCATAACCGTTGGGAGCTTCTTGTCCTTGCTTGCTGTCACGACACCATTTGGTTTGTGAAGCATGAGATAGGTATGCTCATATCCTTGGATTTTTCTACCCTGAAAAATCAACTCTTGTAATCCCGTATCAACATTCTGTGCAAGGGAAGTAGCAGGGACTCCATCTACTAAGATTTCTTTTTTGAGAAGAGCCTGTTTCATAGATTTTCGACTGATTTTTTCCTGGGCTAATAAATTATCTAAACGCATACCAGCCTATCTTATCACAAGTCGGAATTTTTGAAAAGAAAAGATAAGTCATGAATTTTCTTTTGAAAACATTTACACTTACTTGAGTTAAGTCATTTGCTTAAAATTGTGGTATAATTGCTCAGTTAGAAAATAAATTTTTGAATATAACAGAGGAAATCATGACAAAATTAAGAGAAGATATCCGTAATATCGCGATTATCGCCCACGTCGACCACGGTAAAACAACCCTCGTTGACGAATTATTAAAACAATCTGAAACTCTTGATGCGCGTACAGAATTAGCTGAACGTGCAATGGACTCAAACGATATTGAAAAAGAGCGTGGAATTACCATCCTTGCGAAAAATACAGCCGTTGCCTATAACGGAACTCGTATCAATATCATGGACACACCAGGACACGCGGACTTCGGTGGAGAAGTTGAACGTATCATGAAAATGGTTGACGGTGTAGTCTTGGTAGTGGATTCCTACGAAGGTACTATGCCTCAAACTCGTTTCGTATTGAAAAAAGCATTGGAACAAGACCTTGTCCCAATCGTTGTTATCAATAAAATTGACAAACCATCAGCTCGTCCAGCAGAAGTAGTGGATGAAGTTTTAGAACTTTTCATCGAACTTGGTGCAGATGATGATCAGCTTGACTTCCCAGTAGTCTATGCTTCAGCAATCAACGGAACATCTTCATTGTCAGATGATCCAGCCGACCAAGAAAAGACTATGGCGCCAATCTTTGATACCATTATTGACCACATTCCAGCTCCAATCGATAACTCAGATGAGCCACTTCAATTCCAAGTGTCTCTTCTTGACTACAATGACTTCGTTGGTCGTATCGGTATCGGACGTGTCTTCCGTGGTACTGTTAAGGTCGGAGACCAAGTTACTCTTTCTAAACTTGATGGTACAACCAAGAACTTCCGTGTTACAAAACTCTTTGGTTTCTTTGGTTTGGAACGTCGTGAAATCCAAGAAGCTAAGGCTGGTGACTTGATTGCCGTATCAGGTATGGAAGACATCTTCGTTGGGGAAACAATCACTCCAACAGATGCAGTTGAAGCTCTTCCAGTTCTTCACATCGACGAACCTACTCTTCAAATGACCTTCTTGGTTAACAACTCACCATTTGCTGGTCGCGAAGGTAAATGGGTTACTTCTCGTAAGGTTGAAGAACGTCTTCAAGCTGAGTTGCAAACAGACGTATCTCTTCGTGTAGATCCAACAGACTCACCAGATAAGTGGACAGTTTCAGGACGTGGGGAATTGCACTTGTCAATCCTCATCGAGACTATGCGTCGTGAAGGTTATGAGCTTCAAGTATCTCGTCCAGAAGTTATCGTCAAAGAAATCGATGGTGTGAAGTGTGAGCCATTTGAGCGCGTGCAAATCGACACACCAGAAGAATACCAAGGATCTGTTATCCAAAGCCTTTCTGAACGTAAGGGTGAAATGTTGGATATGATTTCAACTGGTAATGGTCAAACTCGTTTGGTCTTCCTAGTTCCTGCGCGTGGTTTGATTGGATACTCAACTGAGTTCTTGTCAATGACTCGTGGTTACGGGATCATGAACCATACCTTCGATCAATACTTGCCATTGATTCCTGGGGAAATTGGTGGACGTCACCGTGGTGCCCTTGTTTCTATCGATGCTGGTAAGGCTACAACCTACTCTATCATGTCTATCGAAGAACGTGGGACTATCTTTGTCAACCCAGGTACTGAGGTTTACGAAGGAATGATCATCGGTGAAAACTCTCGTGAGAATGACTTGACTGTTAATATCACGAAAGCAAAACAAATGACTAACGTTCGTTCAGCTACTAAGGACCAAACAGCGGTTATCAAAACTCCTCGTATCTTGACACTTGAAGAATCACTTGAGTTCTTGAATGACGATGAGTACATGGAAGTAACGCCTGAATCGATTCGTTTGCGTAAGCAAATCCTCAACAAGGCAGAGCGTGAGAAAGCAAACAAAAAGAAAAAATCAGCTGAATAAGAGCTAGAAAGAGATAAAGATGGTCTATTTAATCATAGGGATACTCTTATTACTACTCTATGTATTTGCGACACCTCAAAGTATCAAGGGGACGGTCAACGTTGTAATATTAGTCTTTGGACTTGTTGCCCTCGTAATCTTGTTGCTCTTATCTGCCCTACAGATTTTCCAACTTCCAGCAGAAATCTTTATTACATTGGGAATGCTGGCTCTTACTTACTTTAGTTTGAGAGATATCAGTCTCATGTCGATTCGAAAGAAGCGCGAACATTAAATCTATTCATAACAAAAAACTTCTATCAGCAACTGAGTTGCCGATAGAAGTTTTTATTTGTTACTGTTTTTGTCAGAATAACGGTTGTAGAAATCTACTTTTATCTGGATAAAATGTTCTAATTCACGAAAGAGTTGTAATAGGGTTGCCCGTGTCTCAAACTCTTCTCTAGTTTTAGGGAGAGATCGCTTGCGAAACACCTCTAGGTAGCTCTCAATATCATTCAATAAGTTATAGGCTGGATTTGTTTGACTCAATTGGCTAGCTGTTTTTGAAAAGAGCTGAGAGACAATCAAACTCTCACTAGCTGCTAGTTGGCATGTGTTAATCTGTTGAGCCATATTTCTTAAGATACGCGTTTGTCTTTGTCGCATCTCAAAGTAGTGAATATGATAATCTGTCTGGTGAAAGAGATGGTCAGAGTGATCGAGGTAAACTAGCTTAAGAGCATCCTCAAGTAGTTGATCAAGTTCGTTGACTAGTTGAGCCTGATTACGGCCATCTCCTTTTTTCAGATAGTAAGAAAGCCGTAGAAGAACATCCCTGAGTTTTTCTTCAACAAGCGTATGATAATGTTGAATTTCTTTTTCACGTGAAGGCATGTAGAGATTGACCAGAAGTGCAAAGCCAGTACCGATTAGGAAGAGTAAGAGCTCATTCAGTAAAAGTGCTGGTGCTGTTGATTGTTGGATTAAGAGATGGCTAACCAAGACGCTACTAGGAGTGATTCCAATTTCCCAACCGAGTTTATAGGCTAGAGGAACATAGATTGCTAAGTAAAGTCCAAAGCTCCAGATATGATAACCAGTTAGTTGAAAGGCAATAACACCAATTATTAACGCTAGCAAGGTTGAAAAAAGACGATTGCGGGCTAGCTTGATCGTGCTTCTTCGAGTATCAGAAAGACTCAAAATAGCAATTATACCAGCTGAAACAGCTGATGACAAATCAAAAAAGTAGGCTAGTAAACAAGCAAAACAAGTTGCTAGGACTAGTTTAAGAGTGCGTTGTGTGATAGACATAGAATACTTCCTTGAGATAAATGCTTTAAAGTTTTAGTAGTAGGTAAGGTAGAAAGGTCTATTCCAAGAGAGTTATTGAGAAAATAATTTGTTCTCCATGTAGTGGTTTGATTATAGTATAAATATGCTTTGAAATCAAGTCTATGTATGTTTGATGGACCTGGAATGAATACTTATGAAGCCAGATACAACTTCGTTTTGTGGTATAATAATTAGAAAGGAGTTTTACATGCAAGAATTTTTTAAAAGTTATTTTAATAAGCTAGATTTAACAACGGTATTTGAGAATCTTTTAACGAAAGTGATTTCTCTTTTAATTTTATTTGTGCTATTTTACATAGCTAAACAGCTTCTCCATGCAGCTGTCAAGAAAATTGTGAAGCCTTCACTTAAGTATTCAAATCGTGATGCAGGACGACAAAAGACAATCTCGCGTTTATTAGAAAATATTTTTAATTACACCCTTTATTTCTTTTTAGTTTACTGCATTTTGTCTATCCTAGGGCTACCTGTATCCAGTTTACTAGCTGGTGCTGGGATTGCTGGGGTTGCGATTGGTATGGGGGCGCAGGGCTTCTTATCAGATGTTATCAATGGCTTCTTTATCCTCTTTGAACGCCAGTTGGATGTAGGGGATGAAGTTGTTTTGACAAATGGACCCATTACTGTATCGGGAAAAGTAGTTAGTGTCGGAATTCGAACCACTCAACTAAGAGGTGAAGACCAGGCTCTCCACTTTGTTCCCAACCGTAATATTACCGTGGTTAGCAATTTTTCAAGAGATGAGTTGAACTGAAATTTTACTTGATTTATGGTACAATAGAGGGAGTTTGACAGAGGAGAAATGATGGTTTTAGATAAACAATTAGGAAATGGTTGTACCTGGATAAATCTTGATATCGAAAAAATTAAAAATCTTGAAGATTTATCTGAAATCTATGGTTTGGATAAGGAAACCATCGAATATGCTCTGGATAGAAATGAAAGAGCCCACATGGATTATAACCGTGAGAATGGGACTGTGACCTTTATTTATAATGTCCTTGACCTAGAAAAAGACAAGGAATACTATGAAGCCATTCCCATGACCTTTATCGTTGAAAACAAACGAATGATTACCATCAGCAACCATAAGAATGCTTATGTCATTGATCAGATGTTAGCTTATCTGGATAGCCATGAAATTATTTCAATTTACAAGTTTCTCTTTGCTGGTTTAGAGATTATCAGTAACGCTTATTATCCTGTAATTGAAGAGATGGATAAAAGTAAGGACGTAATTAGTGCCTTGCTACGTCAAACTACAACAAAGAAAAATCTCTTCGCCCTCTCTGACTTGGAGACTGGTATGGTTTACTTGACAGCAGCAGCAAAACAAAATCGACTCCTCTTGGAACATATCCAGGGCCATGCTCTTTATCGGAAATTTAATGATGTCGAACGAGAGCAGTTTGATGATGCGATGATTGAAGCCCATCAGTTGGTGTCTATGACAGACTTGATTTCTCAAGTCTTGCAACAACTCTCAGCTTCTTACAACAACATCCTAAACAACAACCTGAATGATAGTTTGACAATTTTGACTATTATCTCCGTCTTACTAGCAGTACTTGCGGTTATTACAGGTTTCTTCGGAATGAATGTTCCTCTACCATTTACAGAAGAGCCAAATGCTTGGATTTATATCTTAATGACTAGCTTGATTTTATGGGCGGCCTTATCTCAATGGCTGAAGAAAATTACTAGAAAATAAAAGAAAAGGAACCAAAATGGTGATTGAAAACTACATGCCAGACTTTGCTGTAGAAGCAGTTTATAATTTGACAGTCCAAAGCCTGAAAAACCAAGGGATCAAAGCTGTTTTGGTGGATTTGGACAATACTCTGATTGCTTGGAATAACCCTGACGGGACTCCAGAGATGAAACGATGGTTGCATGACCTTCGTGACGCAGGGATTCGCATTATTGTAGTCTCAAATAATTCTAAAAAACGTGTCCAACGAGCAGTTGAAAAATTTGGGATTGATTATGTCTACTGGGCTTTGAAGCCTTTTACTTTCGGGATTGATCGTGCTATGAAGGAATTCCACTATGAGAAAAACGAAGTGGTCATGGTTGGGGATCAACTCATGACGGATATTCGAGCTGCTCACCGAGCAGGGATTCGTTCGATTTTGGTCAAACCCTTGGTCCAGCATGACTCTATCAAAACGAAGATTAACCGCGCTCGTGAGCGCCGTGTCATGAAACAAATCACTGAAAAGTACGGGCCTATCACATATAAAAAAGGAATCTAACTATGGAAGAAATTCTCTGTATTGGCTGTGGAGCAACCATTCAGACGACAGATAAGACCGGTCTAGGCTTTACGCCTCAGTCAGCACTCGAAAAAGGTTTGGAAACTGGTGAAGTTTATTGCCAACGTTGTTTCCGTCTTCGTCATTACAATGAAATCACAGATGTGCAGTTGACGGATGATGATTTTCTAAAACTCTTGCACGAGGTGGGAGACAGTGATGCCTTGGTGGTCAATGTTATTGATATCTTTGACTTTAATGGCTCTGTTATCCCAGGATTGCCTCGTTTTGTATCAGGCAATGATGTTCTCTTGGTTGGAAATAAAAAAGACATCCTACCTAAGTCTGTTAAACCAGGTAAGATTAGTCAATGGCTCATGGAACGTGCCCACGAAGAAGGTCTACGTCCTGTTGACGTCGTTCTGACTTCAGCCCAAAACAAGCATGCTATCAAGGAAGTCATTGATAAAATTGAGCACTACCGTAAGGGTCGTGACGTCTATGTAGTTGGGGTTACCAACGTTGGGAAATCAACTCTTATCAATGCTATTATCCAGGAAATTACGGGTGACCAGAACATCATCACAACTTCACGCTTCCCAGGAACAACCTTGGATAAGATTGAAATTCCGCTCGATGATGGTTCTTATATCTACGATACGCCTGGAATTATCCATCGTCATCAGATGGCCCACTACTTGACGGCTAAAAACCTCAAGTATGTCAGCCCTAAAAAGGAAATCAAACCTAAAACTTACCAGCTCAATCCTGAACAAACTCTCTTTTTAGGAGGTTTGGGACGCTTTGACTTCATCGCAGGAGAGAAGCAAGGCTTCACAGCTTTCTTTGACAATGAACTCAAACTTCATCGTACCAAGCTTGAAGGAGCGAGTGCCTTTTACGACAAGCACCTTGGAACCCTCCTTACACCACCAAATAGCAAGGAAAAAGAAGATTTTCCCAAACTGGTCCAACATGTCTTTACTATCAAAGATAAGACAGACCTCGTTATCTCAGGACTAGGCTGGATCCGTGTAACAGGAACTGCCAAAGTCGCCGTCTGGGCACCAGAAGGCGTCGCAGTCGTCACACGAAAAGCAATTATTTAAACACAGAAAGGAAAGAGTTATCTTTATAAAGGCGAGCATTGCGAGCCCCTAGAAGATACTTTTCGCCGTGGTGTTAGTTGGTACAAGTGATTGTACCAACTGAGGAAAATTTGAGACTTTAGGCTCAAATTTTAGTCATGAAAGTCCAGAGGACTTTGCTGACGTCCGTCACCACTTCAGAAAAGTATAAAAAGAAACTCTTTTAAATGAATTATGTCATTAACATCAAAACAACGTGCCTTCCTCAACAGCCAGGCACACACCCTCAAACCCATTATTCAAATCGGGAAAAATGGACTCAACGACCAAATCAAAACCAGCGTTCGTCAGGCACTTGACGCCCGCGAATTGATCAAGGTTACTCTCTTGCAAAACACAGATGAAAACATCCACGAAGTAGCTGAAATCTTGGAAGAAGAAATCGGTGTGGATACAGTACAAAAAATTGGTCGTATCTTGATTTTGTATAAACAATCAAGCAAGAAAGAAAATCGCAAGATTTCTAAAAGAGTCAAAGAAATCTAAGCATATACTCCCAAACTGTTTTTACAGAAGACTAAAGGAGATTAGCCTATGGCAATCGAATTATTAACTCCCTTTACAAAAGTGGAGTTAGAGCCAGAAATCAAGGATAAAAAACGTAAGCAAGTTGGAATCTTAGGGGGAAATTTTAACCCTGTTCACAATGCCCACCTTATCGTCGCAGACCAAGTGCGCCAACAGTTGGGATTGGATCAAGTGCTGCTTATGCCTGAATACCAACCACCTCACGTAGACAAAAAGGAAACCATTTCTGAACACCACCGCCTCAAGATGCTTGAATTGGCAATTGACGGAATCGAAGGTTTAGCTATTGAGACCATCGAGCTGGAGCGTAAGGGTATTTCCTATACCTACGACACCATGAAGATTTTGACAGAGAAGAATCCAGATACAGATTATTACTTTATCATCGGTGCTGACATGGTAGACTATCTGCCTAAGTGGTACAGAATTGATGAATTGGTCGACCTCGTTCAGTTTGTAGGAGTTCAACGACCACGCTACAAGGCTGGGACTTCTTATCCAGTCATTTGGGTAGATGTGCCTCTTATGGATATTTCATCCAGTATGGTACGTGATTTCATCGCCCAAGGACGAACACCTAACTTTCTCCTACCCAAACCAGTGCTAGACTATATCGAGAAAGAAGGTCTCTACTAATGGCATATCAAGACTACATCAACTGTTCACGAGAGGAATTGTTGGGGAAAATGGCAGAGCTTCTACCCGAGAAACGCCTAACCCATTGTTTGGGTGTAGAGCGTGCAGCCATAGAATTGGCTCAGCGCTTTGGTGTGGATGTTGAGAAAGCTGGTTTAGCTGGTCTCCTTCATGACTATGCTAAAAAGTTATCAGATCAAGAATTTTTAGACTTGATAGATCGTTATCAACTTGACTCTGATCTTAAAAACTGGGGCAATAATGTCTGGCATGGCATGGTCGGTATCTACAAGATTCAGGAAGATTTGGATTTACAAGATTCTGAAATCCTACGAGCTATTGAAATTCATACAGTTGGAGCTGGTCAGATGATGGATCTTGATAAGGTTATCTACGTCGCAGATTACATCGAGCATAATCGTGCCTTTCCAGGTGTGGACCAGGCGCGTGAGATTGCAAGTTTGTCACTCAATAAGGCAGTAGCTTATGAAACAGCTCGCACTGTCGAACATTTGGCTCACCAGGGATTTCCCATCTATCCCCAAACCCTTGAAACCTATAACGCCTATGTGCACTATTTGAAAGAGGACTAAATGAACGAAAAAGAATTATTAGAACTAGTCGTGAAAGCGGCCGATGAGAAACGTGCGGAGGATATCCTCGCACTTGACGTACAAGAATTGACCAGTGTGACAGATTACTTTGTCATCACGAGCTCAATGAATAGCCGTCAGTTGGATGCTATCGCTGAAAATATCCGTGAAAAAGTAGCCCAAGCTGGCTTTAAAGGTAGTCACGTTGAAGGCGATGCAGCTGGTGGCTGGGTCTTGTTAGACCTTGGTGGTGTCGTAGTGCATATCTTCTCAGAAGAAATGCGTGCCCACTATAACCTTGAAAAATTATGGCATGAAGCGAATTCTGTAGATATTTCAGAAGCCTTGGCATAAGAGATGAACTCAGTTGCAGTCAACTGAGTTTCTTTGCTTAATTTAGAAGAAAATCGTTAGAAAGGTGAGAGCGAGAGGTATTTCCAGAGATGCTCTTGGTATCATGATTATGGCAACATACGAGACTTTTGCGGCTGTTTACGATGCTGTGATGGATGATAGTTTATACGATAAATGGACGGATTTTTCCCTCCGTCATTTGCCAAAGACTAAGGAGAGAAAGAAACTCTTGGAATTGGCTTGTGGAACAGGCATCCAGTCAGTGCGCTTTTCTCAGGCTGGTTTTGAAGTGACTGGACTGGACTTGAGCGCGGACATGTTGAAGATTGCTGAGAAGAGAGCGGCTTCAGCCAAGCAAAAGATTGATTTTATTGAAGGCAATATGCTGGATTTGTCCAAGGCCGGTAAATATGACTTTGTGACCTGCTATTCGGACTCTATCTGCTACATGCAGGACGAGGTAGAAGTGGGAGACGTCTTCAAAGAAGTTTACAATGCTCTAAACGAAGACGGAGTTTTCATCTTTGACGTGCATTCGACTTACCAGACTGATGAAGTTTTCCCAGGTTATTCCTATCATGAAAATGCAGAAGACTTTGCCATGCTCTGGGATACCTACGAGGATGCAGCACCACATTCTATCGTGCATGAGTTGACCTTTTTTATCAAGGAAGCGGATGGTTCCTTTAGTCGTCACGACGAAGTTCATGAGGAGCGGACTTATGAGGTCTTGACCTATGATATTCTGTTAGAACAAGCTGGTTTCAAATCCTTCAAGCTTTATGCTGACTTTGAGGATAAGGAGCCTACAGAAACCAGCACCCGTTGGTTTTTTGTCGCGCAGAAGTAGGAGAATATCATGACCATTACAGGTATTATCGCAGAGTTCAATCCTTTTCATAATGGCCACAAATACCTGCTAGAACAGGCGGATGGGCTGAAAATCGTTGCCATGTCTGGGAATTTCATGCAGCGTGGAGAGCCTGCTATCGTGGACAAGTGGACAAGGGCTCAAATGGCACTGGAGAATGGAGCAGACTTGGTAGTGGAATTGCCCTTTTTAGTCAGTGTTCAGGCAGCAGATTTCTTTGGACAAGGAGCAGTAGATATCTTGGCGCAGTTAGGAATTGACAGCCTAGCTTTTGGGACAGAGGAAGTTCTAGATTACCAGAAAATTGCTGACTTATACGCAGAGTGTGGTCAAGAGATGGAGAAATTTGTAGAAAATCTACCTGATTCCCTCTCCTACCCTCAGAAAACGCAAGCTATGTGGAAGGAATTTGCAGGTCTTGATTTTTCGGGTGATACGCCCAATCATGTTCTTGCTCTTGCCTACGCCAAGGCAGTTGCTGGACGAAACATCAAACTTCATCCAATTCAACGTCAGGGAGCAGGATATCATTCTGTGGACAAGGATGTGGACTTTGCTTCGGCGACAGCCCTCCGTCAGCACCAATCAGACTCAGATTTCTTAGAACGCTTTATGCCTTCTGTTACTATTTTTGAGCAGGCGAGTAAGGTGAGCTGGGGAAATTATTTTTCACTTTTACGCTATCAAATCTTGTCAAATCCAGATTTAAGTACTATTTATCAGGTCAATCAAGAAATGGCTGTGCGTATTAAGGAAGCCATCAAAATAGCAAAATCTATTGAGGAATTGGTTGAGTTAGTGGCTACCAAACGCTACACCAAGGCGCGTGTGCGACGCCTCTTGACCTATATCTTGGTGCAGGCTAGAGAAAGTGACTTGCCAGAAGCCATTCATGTCCTAGGTTTTACCGAAAAAGGCAGACAACACCTTAAAACTCTCAAGGAGCAGGTCAATCTAGTTAGCCGAATCGGTAAAGAACCCTGGGATGCCATAACCCAAAAGGCAGACCAAATCTATCAACTGGGATACCCGAGTATCGCAGAACAAAATTTTGGCAGAGTGCCAATCAGAATCGAAACAAACTAAGTCTACTGTGAGGTGGACTTTTTTCTTATTTTTTGCAAAAAAATTCTTTTAAAAAATAGTTAGGTTTAAGAAGCTTATTTTACTAAGGAAAATGAAGATATTGCTCCTAAAAATAACTATAACAACTTCCATTTAAGGTTTGTTAAAAATATTTTTTTGTGATAAAATGTATAAGAATGCATGTCATTCAGATAAACAAATAAATTGAGGTAAAAACATGGAAATTATGACAATTGTTATAGTTGTTTTTGCCGTCATCATTGGTTTAGTCATTGGATATGTCAGCATCTCAGTCAAGATGAAATCATCACAAGAGGCTGCAGAGTTGATGCTTTTAAATGCTGAACAAGAAGCAACTAATTTACGAGGACAAGCTGAGCGCGAAGCGGATTTATTACTAAATGAAGCCAAGAGCGAAAGCAAATCCCTTAAAAAAGAAGCACTATTGGAGGCTAAAGAGGAAGCCAGAAAATACCGCGAAGAAGTGGACGCTGAATTTAAGTCGGAGCGTCAAGAACTCAAGCAAATCGAAAGTCGTTTGACGGAGAGAGCTACGAGCCTTGACCGTAAAGACGATAATTTGACGAACAAAGAAAAAACACTTGAACAAAAAGAACAAAGTATTTCTGATAGAGCAAAAAACCTTGATGCACGTGAAGAGCAACTAGAGGAAATTGAAAAGCAAAAGCAAGCAGAACTAGAGCGTGTCGGAAGTCTGACACAGTCAGAGGCAAAAGATATTATCTTAGCCCAAACAGAAGAAGACTTGACCAAGGAAATTGCTAGCCGCATTCGTGAGGCGGAGCAAGAAGTCAAGGAACGTTCAGATAAGCTTGCTAAGGATATTTTATCCCAAGCCATGCAGAGAATTGCTGGTGAGTATGTAGCTGAGTCTACCAACTCGACAGTTCATCTGCCTGATGATACTATGAAAGGTCGTATCATTGGTCGTGAAGGTCGTAACATCCGTACCTTTGAAAGTTTGACAGGGGTTGATGTCATCATTGATGATACGCCAGAAGTGGTAACCTTGTCAGGTTTTGATCCTATCCGCCGTGAGATTGCCCGTATGACGATGGAAACCTTACTTAAGGATGGGCGAATTCACCCAGCTCGTATCGAAGAGTTGGTTGAGAAAAACCGTCAAGAAATTGATAACAGAATTCGTGAATATGGTGAAGCTGCAGCCTACGAAATCGGTGCACCAAACCTTCACCCTGACTTGATGAAGATCATGGGTCGCCTGCAGTTCCGTACTTCATACGGACAAAATGTCTTGCGACACTCAATCGAAGTGGCTAAGTTAGCTGGTATCATGGCTAGCGAACTTGGTGAAAATGCAGCTCTTGCCCGCCGTGCAGGATTCCTTCACGATATTGGTAAAGCCATTGACCGAGAAGTAGAAGGCAGCCACGTTGAGATTGGTACTGAATTAGCTCGCAAGTACAAAGAGCATCCAGTTGTGATTAACACGATTGCTAGTCACCACGGAGATGTAGAGCCTGAAAGTGTGATTGCAGTTCTCGTTGCTGCAGCGGATGCCTTAAGTGCAGCCCGTCCAGGAGCTCGTAGCGAATCACTTGAAAGCTACATCAAACGTCTCCATGATTTAGAAGAAATCGCTAATAGCTTTGAAGGAGTTCAAAATAGCTTTGCCCTTCAAGCTGGTCGTGAAATCCGAATTATGGTAAATCCAGGTCAAATCAAGGACGATAAGGTCACAATCTTAGCTCACAAAGTTCGTGAGAAAATCGAAAGCAACCTCGATTACCCAGGAAATATCAAGGTAACCGTGATTCGTGAACTTCGTGCAGTTGATTATGCAAAATAAATAAGAAAGAGCAGTTGAAAAATTACTGCTTTTTTGTTACACTAGATAGAAAGATTGTAGTAAGCAGAAATGCCTTCACAAAGAGAATTCTGAATGAATTTCCAAGGCATTTCACAAACTATCCAAAGGAGACATCATGGCAGACCGTGGCTTACTAATCGTTTTTTCAGGTCCTTCAGGAGTTGGAAAAGGAACGGTTAGACGAGAAATTTTTGAGAGTTCTGAAAACCAATTCCAATATTCTGTATCTATGACAACGCGGGCGCAACGTCCAGGTGAAGTAGACGGAGTTGACTATTTCTTCCGTACGCGTGAAGAATTTGAAGAATTGATCCGTCAAGGACAGATGTTAGAGTATGCAGAGTATGTAGGCAACTACTACGGAACTCCTCTGACCTATGTCAATGAAACCCTTGATAAAGGGATTGACGTTTTCCTTGAAATTGAAGTGCAGGGAGCTCTTCAGGTCAAGAAAAAAGTTCCAGATGCAGTCTTTATCTTTTTGACACCACCAGATTTGGAAGAATTGCAAGACCGTCTCGTAGGCCGTGGTACCGATAGCGCAGAAGTGATTGCCCAACGTATCGAAAAAGCCAAAGAAGAAATTGCTTTGATGCGTGAATATGACTATGCTATTGTCAATGATCATGTTCCTCTTGCCGCAGAACGTGTCAAACGTGTGATTGAAGCAGAACATTTCCGCGTCGATCGTGTCATCGGTCACTACCAGGATATGCTACCAAAGTCTCCAACTATTCGATAAACTATAGAAAACAGGTACAAACAAATGATGCTTAAACCCTCTATTGATACCTTGCTTGACAAGGTACCATCAAAATATTCACTCGTCATCTTGGAAGCAAAACGTGCTCACGAATTAGAAGCTGGAGCAACTCCAACACAAGAATTCAAATCTGAAAAATCTACACTTCGTGCCTTGGAAGAAATTGAATCAGGGAATGTAACCATCCACCCAGATCCAGAAGGAAAACGCGAAGCTGTTCGTCGTCGTATCGAAGAAGAAAGACGATTGAGAGAAGAAGAAGAAAAGAAAATCAAAGAGCAAATCGCGAAAGAAAAAGAAGAAGGTGAAAAAATTTAAGGTTGGGGGGACTCAATCTTATTTTTTCTATTGCAAGAATACTCAATCAATTGAAACGATTTAAGAAGAGAGGGAGGTGAGGATATGGCTATTGCGAAAATCATTGTGGATGTTCCCTTGATGCAGACGGACCAACCATACAGTTACAAGGTCCCTGAGGAATTTGTAGACATGCTGGAAGTTGGTATGCGGGTTCATGTGCCTTTTGGGAAGGCCAATCGCTTGATTCAAGGGATTGTTCTTGGAATGGAACAAGAATCGGAAATGGCAGATGAAGACTTGAAAGAAATTGCTGAGGTGCTGGATTTTTCTCCTGTCTTAACGGAGGAACAACTCTGGTTGGCTGAAGAACTACGTAAGTCAGTTTTTTCATACAAGATTTCTATTCTTAAAGCCATGCTTCCAGGATTTTTGAATTCTAGCTATGATAAAATCCTCTATCCTCTGGAAGGCTTGAGTCAGGAGGATAAGGAGCGCTTATTCGGTTCGCAAGAATCTCTAGCCTTTTCATCGCTTGACTTGAAAAAGCAGGCCGAGATGATGCGCTTGACTCGAAAAGGGCTTTTGAAACTCGAGTATCAGGCTGTGGATCAGAAGAAAGTCAAAACACAGTCTTGGGTTCAAGTGAATCTTGACAAATTAGAAAAGCTAGAAATCTCAAACCGTGCCAAGAAGAAATTGGAACTGCGAGATTATTTAGTAGCACATCCAGAAAGTACTCCTTTGGCTACTTTGTTAGAACATTACTCTCGTGAACAAGTCAACTTCTTTGTGGAACAGGGTGCTTTGACGATTCTTCAAAAGGAAGTTCAACGTTCAGCTGCCTACTTTGAAGGAATCGAGTCAAATCAAGCCTTAGAGTTAAACCCAGAGCAAAAACTAGCCTGTGAGGCGGTTGTTGGAGCGATTGGAAAGAAACATCCTCCATTTCTTCTACAAGGAATTACAGGAAGTGGGAAAACCGAGGTTTACCTGCAGATTATCCAAGGTGCCTTAGATATGGGAAAAACAGCGATTGTTCTAGTTCCAGAGATCTCTCTGACACCTCAAATGACCGAGCGCTTTATTGCTCGTTTTGGTGAGCAAGTTGCCATCCTCCACTCAGGCTTGTCAAATGGTGAAAAGTACGATGAATGGCGCAAGGTGGAGCGTGGAGATGCTCAGGTAGTTGTTGGGGCTAGGTCTGCTATTTTTGCACCTTTGAAAAATCTAGGTGTTATCATTATCGATGAAGAGCATGAGGCTAGTTATAAGCAAGATAGCAATCCTCGTTACCATGCTAGAGATGTGGCTCTTTTACGTGCCCAGTACAATCAAGCTGCCCTAGTCCTTGGTTCTGCAACACCAAGTCTAGAAAGCCGTGCGCGTGCTGGTAAGGGTGTTTATCAACATCTACGTCTGACTCAACGGGCCAATCCTTTAGCAAGTATTCCTGAGGTTCAACTGATTGATTTCCGTGATTACATCGGGCAGAATGAAACATCAAACTTTACACCACCACTGATTGAGGCCATTCAAGATCGACTGGATAAAAAAGAGCAGGTTGTTCTCATGCTCAATCGTCGTGGTTATTCTAGCTTTGTTATGTGCCGGGAATGTGGGACAGTTGATACCTGTCCAAACTGCGATATTTCTCTTACCCTGCACATGGATACCAAGACTATGAATTGTCATTATTGTGGTTTTTCTAAGGAAATCCCCCATGTCTGTCCAAACTGTCAGAGTCGTAGCATTCGTTACTATGGAACGGGGACCCAGAAGGCCTACGATGAGCTAGCGGAACTCTTTCCAGAGGCACGCATTCTACGCATGGATGTGGATACAACTCGTAAAAAAGGCAGTCACCAAGCTTTACTTGAACAATTTGGCAATGGTGAAGCGGACATATTGCTAGGAACCCAGATGATTGCCAAGGGCTTGGATTTTCCAAATGTGACCTTGGTTGGTGTTCTCAATGCGGATACAGCCTTGAACCTGCCTGATTTTCGTTCTTCTGAGAGAACCTTCCAACTCTTGACCCAGGTGGCGGGTCGCGCCGGTCGTGCTGAAAAGGCTGGACAGGTTTTGATTCAGTCCTATAATCCTCAGCATTATGCCATTCGGTTCGCCAAGGATCAGGACTACGAAGGTTTCTATGCCTATGAAATGGGCATTAGACGTCAGTTGGGTTATCCACCTTATTATTTTACTATTGGAATCACCTTATCTCATAAAAAAGAAGAAGAGGTTCTTAGACGTGCTTATCAAGTCATGGAGATTTTGCGGTCAGGTTTATCGGATGCTAGTGTAATTCTAGGTCCGACGCCAAAACCTATCGCTCGCACTCATAACCTCTATCATTACCAAATTTTGATTAAATACCGTTTAGAAGATGAGTTAGCTTCTACCCTTAATCAGGTCTTAGCTCTAACTCAAGAACGTGAAAATAGCGAACTTCGTCTCAGTATTGACCACGAACCGCAACAATTTTTATAGAAGGAGAAAAGATGACAAAACTAATCTTTATGGGAACTCCCAATTTTTCAGCAACTGTTTTAAAGGGGCTTTTGTCAGATGACCGCTACGAGATTGTAGCGGTTGTAACTCAGCCAGATCGTGCTGTCGGCCGTAAAAAAGTCATCCAGGAAACCCCAGTGAAACAAGCTGCCAAAGAGGCAGGACTTCCTATCTTTCAACCTGAAAAATTATCGGGTAGTCCAGAGATGGAAGCTATCATGAATTTGGGAGCTGACGGGATTGTGACTGCAGCTTTTGGGCAGTTTCTCCCAAGTAAACTCCTTGATAGCATGGATTTTGCAGTCAATGTTCATGCTTCGCTTCTTCCAAAGCACCGTGGTGGAGCTCCTATCCATTATGCCTTGATTCAAGGTGATGAAGAAGCAGGAGTAACCATTATGGAAATGGTCAAGGAAATGGATGCAGGGGACATGATTTCTCGTCGCAGTATTCCCATTACTGATGAGGACAATGTTGGAACTTTGTTTGAAAAATTGGCCATTGTTGGGCGTGATTTGCTTTTGGATACCCTACCTGCTTATATAGCTGGTGAAATTCAGCCTCAACCGCAAGATCCAAGCCAAGTAACTTTCTCACCAAATATTAAACCAGAGGAGGAAAAACTGGACTGGAACAAGACCAACCGTCAACTTTTCAACCAAATCCGTGGGATGAATCCATGGCCAGTTGCTCATACCTTCCTCAAGGGAGAACGCTTCAAAATCTATGAAGCTTTGCCTGTAGAAGGTCAGGGGAATCCGGGTGAGATACTCTCCATTGGTAAGAAAGAATTGATTGTCGCAACAGCAGAAGGAGCTCTATCTCTCAAACAGGTTCAACCAGCAGGAAAACCTAAAATGGACATTGCTTCCTTCCTCAACGGCGTTGGACGAAGTTTGGCAGTAGGAGAACGATTTGGTGACTAAAGTAGAAACGGCTAGAAATTTAGCCTTAAAGGTGCTAGAGGATGTCTTTGTCAATCAAGCCTACTCCAATATCGCCTTAAATAAACACCTCAAGGGAAGTCAGCTGTCAGCAACTGACAAAGGTTTGGTGACTGAGCTTGTTTATGGAACCGTAGCTCGTAAACTGACTTTAGAATGGTATTTGTCTCACTTTATTGAAGATAGAGACAAGCTAGACAGCTGGCTCTATGTTTTGCTTCTCATGAGCGTCTATCAACTCCAATACTTGGATAAGCTTCCTGATCATGCAGTGGTCAATGAAGCGGTAGAAATTGCAAAACTTCGTAAAAAAGGTAGCGAAAAATTGGTCAATGCAGTCCTTCGCCGTATCTTGCGAGAAGGTTTGCCAGATACTGCCAGTATCAAACGTAAGAACAAGCGTGATTCTATCGCCTACTCTTTGCCAGTATGGTTAGTTTCTAAGCTCAAGGAAGAGTATGGAGAAGAGCGAGCGCAAGCGATTTTTGAAAGTCTTTTACAACGCAATAAAGCCAGTATCCGTGTGACAGATTTGAGCCTAAAAGAGGAAATTAAAGCTCTGCTTGATGCAAGTGATTCTGCTTTATCAGCTTCTGGTCTGGTCAAGGAGCAGGGGCATTTTGCGGGTCATGACTTGTTTGCTGAAGGGGCTATTACTATCCAGGATGAGTCTAGTCAACTGGTTGCTCCAACTCTTGATTTACAAGGAGAGGAGCAGGTTTTGGATGCCTGTGCAGCTCCGGGTGGGAAAACAGCCCATATGGCCTCTTATCTCACGACAGGTCAGGTAACAGCTCTGGATCTCTACGACCACAAACTCACTTTGATTCAAGAGAATGCCCAGCGTTTAGGCGTAGTAGACCGTGTTCAAACACAAAAATTGGATGCCCGAAAGGTTCACGAGTTTTTTGGTAAGGATCAATTTGATAAGATTCTTGTTGATGCCCCTTGCTCAGGGATTGGTCTATTGCGTCGGAAACCAGATATCAAATACAACAAAGACACTGCTGATTTCGCGTCATTACAGGAAATTCAGTTGGAAATATTAGGTAGTGTTTGTCAAACGCTACGTAAAGGTGGTATAATAACTTATAGTACCTGCACTATTGTCTCTGAGGAGAACTTTCAAGTGGTTCAAGCATTTTTAGAAAGTCATCCAGAGTTCGAGCAGGTTAAACTAGAACACGAATGCAAGGATATCCTAAAAGATGGCTGTATCCTCATTACTCCAGAATTGTACGGAAGTGATGGATTCTTTATCAGCCAATTTCGTAAGATATCCAATTAGGAAGGAACTGACACAATGGAGATTTCATTATTAACAGATGTGGGTCAGAAGCGTACAAATAATCAAGACTATGTCAATCTTTTTGTCAACCGTGCCGGTCGCAAGATGATTATCTTGGCTGACGGGATGGGAGGACACCGAGCGGGTAATATTGCCAGTGAGATGGCAGTTACGGACTTAGGTGTTGCCTGGGTAGATACTCAGATTGATACCGTGAATGAAGTTCGTGAATGGTTTGCAGAACACCTAGAAATTGAGAATCAAAAGATTTATCAATTGGGGCGTGATGAAGCATATAAAGGGATGGGTACAACTCTAGAAGCCCTTGCAATCATTGATAACCAAGCCATCTATGCTCATATTGGTGATTCTCGTATCGGCTTGGTTCGTGGAGAAGAGTACCATCAATTAACAAGTGATCATTCATTAGTCAATGAGTTGCTCAAGGCAGGTCAATTAACACCTGAAGAAGCTGAAGCGCATCCACAAAAAAATATCATCACCCAGTCTATTGGACAAAAAGATGAGATTCAACCTGATTTAGGGATTGTGAGCTTGGAACCTGGTGACTATATCGTTATGAACAGTGATGGTCTCACGAATATGATTTCAGGAAGTGAAATCTATGACATCGTGACAAGTGATATTTCACTTGAAGACAAGGCGGCAACCTTAGTACGTTTTGCAAACAATGCCGGAGGGCTTGATAACATTACTGTTGCCTTGATTGCGATTGAGGAGGAATCAAAATGATCCAGATCGGCAAGATATTTGCCGGACGATATCGGATTATCAAACAAATTGGCCGTGGTGGGATGGCAGATGTCTACCTGGCCAAAGATTTGATTCTGGATGGGGAAGAGGTAGCGGTGAAGGTCCTGAGGACCAACTACCAAACGGATCCAATCGCTGTTGCACGTTTTCAGCGTGAAGCACGTGCGATGGCGGACCTAGATCATCCTCATATCGTTCGAATTACGGATATCGGTGAAGAAGACGGTCAACAATATCTAGCTATGGAATATGTAGCTGGGCTTGACCTCAAACGTTATATTAAAGAACACCACCCTCTATCAAACGAGGAAGCTGTTCGTATCATGGGGCAAATTCTCTTGGCTATGCGTTTGGCGCATGCAAAGGGGATTATTCACCGTGATTTAAAACCTCAAAATATACTCTTGACTCCTGATGGAACTGCAAAAGTTACTGACTTTGGGATTGCAGTGGCCTTTGCAGAAACCAGTTTGACACAGACCAACTCCATGTTGGGTTCTGTTCACTATCTATCACCTGAGCAGGCGCGTGGTTCTAAGGCGACCATACAGAGTGATATTTATGCAATGGGAATTATCTTTTTCGAAATGTTGACAGGTCATATTCCATATGATGGAGATAGTGCTGTTACGATTGCACTTCAGCATTTCCAAAAACCACTTCCTTCGGTCATTGCAGAAAACCCATCAGTACCACAATCCTTGGAAAACGTTGTTATAAAAGCGACAGCTAAAAAGTTGACAGACCGTTATCAAACTGTCTCAGAGATGTATGTTGACTTATTGAGCAGTCTTTCTTATAACCGTCGAAATGAACCAAAGCTGGTATTTGAAGATACAAGTAAAGTTGACACAAAAACCTTACCGAAAATTTCACAATCTACTTTAACAGCGATTCCTAAAGTGCAACCAAAGGAAGAAAGTCCTCAGAGCCAAAAGCCGACTCAAAAGGCAACTAGTAAAGAAACTGTTGCAAAACCAGTCAAGAAGCGTCGTTTTAAAGCGAGGTATTTAGTGCTTTTGGCTAGCTTTATACTTGTTTTGGCTTCTCTCTTTTGGATAGTATCCAAAACACCAGCAACTGTTGAAATTCCAAATGTTGCAGGACAAACTGTAGCAGAAGCTAAGGAAAAACTTAAAAAAGCTAATTTTGAAATTGGCGAGGAAAAGTCTGAAGCTAGTGATACGGTAGAAGAAGGCCGAGTGATTCGAACGGATCCAGATGCTGGTTCGTCTCGTAAAGAAGGTATTAAAGTCAATCTCATTATCTCTTCAGGTCAGCAATCATTTAAGATTGGAAATTATATTGGACGCAATTCTACAGACGTCATTGCAGAGTTGAAAGGGAAAAAAGTTCCTGAAAATCTCATCAAGGTTGTAGAAGAAGAATCAAGTGAAACAGAGGCAGGACTTGTTATGAGACAGAGTCTGCCAGAAGGAACCACTTATTATCTTAGTAAGGCGACAGAGATTACCTTGACAGTAGCCAAGAAGGTAACTAGCGTTCCTATGCCAAGTTATATTGGATCAAGCCTTGAATTTACCAAGAATAACTTGATTCAGATAGTCGGTGTTAAAGAGGCGAATATTGAAGTAGTAGAGGTTTCTACAGCACCAGAAGGGACTGTTGAGGATACTGTGGTTAGTCAAAGTCCAAAACCAGGTGAAGGTGTAGATTTGAATACAACTCGTATCAAAATTTCTATCTACAAACCGAAAACTACAACAACGACAACAAATCCTTCACAAGGAAATCCATATCGTGGAGAGACATCACCACAGATTAGAGAACCTCAAACTACGACAGCACCGTCATCTCCGTCATCGAATAATCAGTCGGAGAACCATAATGGTGATAACTAATCAATCTTTGTCACAGTTTTTGTGACAAAGTTTTTTTTCCTTAAAATTTATGATAAAATAAAAGGAGTTTAAAAAGGAGGGGAAGATGGACGAATCAAAAAAACTGAATGCAGTCATTGATGTCATTATGTTAGCAGGAACAATTCTGCTTCGAAATGGATCTGAAATCTATCGTGTCGAAGACACCATGATTCGAATTGCTCATTCACAAGGCATCATGGATTGTAATGTTTTGGCCATGCCTGCAGCTATTTTTTTCTCCATTGAAAATACAAATATCTCTCGAATGAAACGAGTAACCTCCTCTGCTTATAATATTGAGAAGGTGTGTGATGTCAACCAGATTTCACGGCAGCTTGTATCAGGGCAGCTTGATTTGGAGACAGCCTTTATTCAACTTAAGCAATTAAATGCTAAGCCCTCACCATATACCAATGTTCAGCTAACTGCTGCAGCGACCCTTAGTGCTCCCTTCTTCTCTATCATGTTCGGGGGGAATGTCTACGATGCCATTGGTGCAGGAGTGGCAACCATATTTGCTTTCACCTGTTCTCTTTACGTAGAAAAATTTATCCGTATTCCCTTTATGACAGCTTTTGCAGGTGCTCTTGTTTTTGGTTTGATTGCACAATTTTGGGCGCGCTATTCTGGCTTTCCTTCTACAGCTGATTTGGTCATTGCAGGTGCGGTCATGCCTTTTGTACCGGGAATTGCCCTGACCAATGCTGTTCGAGATATTATGACCAATCACATTAACTCTGGTATGAGCAAGATGTTTGAATCCTTGCTGGTTACCCTTGCCTTAGGGGCAGGCACCTCTGTCGCCCTCTTACTCATGAACTAATATGACTCTAACAACATTTTTATTGCAGGCTTTAGCTAGTCTGCTAGCTATTATCACTTTTTTAATCGTTTTAAACGTCCAACGTTCTATGCTCATTCCTGGTGGAGTTTTGGGAATGTCAATCTGGCTGCTCTATCTAATACTCAAGGAGCCAACTAATGTTATTTTGGCGACCTTTATTGCCGCTGTAATTGGTTCTTGTATCAGCCAGATTATGAGTATTCTCTACAAAACACCAGCCGTTGTGTTTGCTTTGGCCATCTTGGCTCCGCTGGTACCAGGTTATCTCTCTTATCGAACGACTTCATTTTTTGTGACAGGCGACTATAGAAACGCCATTGCCAGTGCAATGTTGGTGATGATGTTGGCCCTTGTTATCTCTATAGGAATGGCAAGTGGGACAGTTGTACTGAAGTTGTATCACTATCTCAAAAAGAATCGAGCTAGCTAAGTCTCGATTTTTTCGTGGGTAGAGTGGCTGAAAGAACATGAGAACGACGATAGAAATGAACTTGATTTGGGGAATCAAGTCTTTTTTCGCTCATTTGACCTCAATTATGATAAAATAGAGGTGAACGAATTTTTACAATGAATGATAAAAATAGAGGTAAATATGACAATCGGTATTGATAAGATTGGTTTTGCGACCAGTCAATACGTTTTGAAATTACAAGATTTAGCAGAAGCTCGAGGGACTGATCCTGAAAAATTGAGTAAAGGACTCCTTTTAAAAGAATTGAGTATTGCTCCTTTAACGGAGGATATTGTTACCTTGGCTGCCAGTGCAGGAAATTCTATCCTGACTGAAGAAGAGAAGCAAGAGATTGATATGGTTATCGTAGCGACAGAATCTGGAGTCGATCAAAGTAAGGCGGCTGCGGTTTTTGTACACGGTCTACTTGGAATTCAACCTTTTGCTCGTAGTTTTGAAATCAAAGAAGCTTGCTATGGTGCAACTGCGGCCCTTCACTATGCTAAGTTACACGTAGAAAATTCTCCTAAATCAAAAGTTTTGGTACTAGCTAGTGATATTGCAAAATATGGTGTCGAAACTCCTGGGGAACCAACTCAAGGAGCAGGTTGTGTTGCCATGTTGATTAGTCAAAATCCACGTGTTATGGTCTTCAACAACGATAACGTTGCGCAGACTCGTGATATCATGGACTTTTGGCGTCCAAATTATTCAACGACCCCATTTGTAAATGGAGTCTACTCAACACAGCAGTATTTGGATAGCTTAAAAACGACTTGGGAAGAGTACCAAAAGCGTTATGATTGCGACTTGAATGATTTTGAAGCTATTTGTTTCCATTTGCCATATCCAAAGCTAGCTCTCAAGGGATTGAAAAAAATTCTTGATAAATCTCTACTTCAAGAGAAAAAGGATTTACTTCAAAAACACTTTGATGAGTCCATTATTTACAGCCAAAAGGTTGGGAATATCTATACAGGTTCACTCTTTTTAGGACTCTTGTCTCTTCTTGAAAATTCTGATAGTCTCAAAGCAGGGGACAAGCTAGCTCTCTATAGCTACGGAAGTGGTGCTGTATCTGAGTTCTTCAGTGTGGAATTGGTTGAAGGCTATGAACAGCAATTGCAGAAAAATCGCTTAGAATTGCTAGACCAGCGTCAAGCATTGAGCGTAGCTGATTATGAACGAATCTTCTTTGAGGAAGCAAACTTGGATGAGTCAGGTTCTGCAACCATGTCAGGCTATGAAGGACAGGACTATGCTCTGGTTGAGATTGTAGAACACCAACGTCGCTACAGCAAGGTTGAAAAATAATGAAAAAAAATTGGAATGGATTTGCTAAAAAATCAATTCAAGAGCGCCTTGAGTTCGTTAAGTCTCAGGCGCTTACTTCTATGGAAGCCCAAGAAAGTCTTGAGCAAAATGAAAATCTTAGTATAGCAGTTGCGGACCAACTGAGTGAAAATGTAGTGGGGACCTTCTCACTTCCATACTCAGTAGTTCCAGAAGTGTTGGTAAATGGTCAAGAGTACACAGTTCCTTATGTAACAGAAGAACCATCCGTCGTTGCTGCGGCTAGTTTTGCTAGTAAGATTATCAAACGTGCGGGTGGTTTTACTGCTCAGGTTCATCAACGCCAAATGATTGGTCAGGTAGCTCTTTATCAGGTTCCAGATAGGGATAAAGCATGTCAGGCTATTTTGAGTCAGAAGGCAGAGCTACTCGAACAAGCAAACCAAGCCTATCCATCTATTGTCAAACGTGGTGGTGGAGCCAGAGAGCTAACAGTTGAGAAAATTTCTGGTGAGGCTGACTTTTTAGTGGTTTATCTCCATGTCGATACTCAGGAAGCCATGGGAGCTAATATGCTCAATACCATGCTTGAAGCTTTAAAACCAAGTCTAGAGGCTCTAAGTCAAGGGCAAAGTTTAATGGGAATTCTATCCAACTACGCAACAGATTCTCTAGTAACTGCAACTTGTCGGATTGCCTTTCGTTATTTGAGTCGCCAGAAGGATGAAGCGCGTGAACTAGCAGAAAAAATGGTTTTAGCCAGCCACTTTGCTCAAGCAGATCCTTATCGAGCAGCTACTCACAATAAGGGAATCTTTAATGGAATCGATGCTCTCTTGATTGCTACTGGAAATGATTGGCGGGCCATTGAAGCGGGAGCACATGCCTATGCCAGTCATGATGGTTCCTATCGAGGCCTTAGTAGTTGGACTATGGATTTGGAAACCGAAGAGCTAATAGGAGAGCTGACTATGCCGATGCCAGTTGCTACCAAAGGTGGATCAATTGGTCTTAATCCTCGTGTAGTTCTCAGTCATGAGCTGCTAGGTTATCCATCAGCTAAGGAATTGGCTCAAATTATCGTGTCAATTGGTCTTGCACAAAATTTTGCAGCTCTTAAAGCTCTTGTCAGCACAGGAATTCAGCATGGACACATGAAACTTCAAGCGAAGTCACTAGCCCTCCTTGCAGGAGCCACAGAGGCTGAAGTGCCTAAGTTGGTAGAAAGCTTGATTGCTGAAAAAACCTTTAATTTAGAAAAAGCCCAAACACTCTTGAAAAAATTTAGATCATAAGAAAAAAACTCAGACTGATTCAGTCCGAGTTTTTTGTTTAAATACTTTTACCTGGCAAGAGACTAACCGGCAAGAAATAACCAGTAGTAGCAACCTCTTTGCCTTCAATTTTTTGTAAGAGCAAATCAACTGTTAGGCGAGCAATTTCTTCCAAGGGTTGTTTAATGGTAGTAAGGTGAGGATAGAAATTTTCAATGAAATAAGTTCCGTCATAGCCGATCACTTTGAGTTTATCAGGTACAGAGATTCCAAGCTCCTGGGCAATCTTAATAACCAAAATAGCAGTCAAATCATCAGAGGCGAAAATCGCATCTGGTTTTTGTTTGGTCAGGATATTTTTAATTTCCATTTCCTTACGAAGGGGTGAAAAGTCACTGGAAACATTGATAATAGGAGCCTTTGGCAAGATTGAAGCAAAACCAGCATGACGAAGTCCAGTTGGGGAATTGGAGTTGTCATTACCTGTAATCATGATAATAGATTTGGCTCCAGTTTTAGCCAGAGTCTGAGCGGCTAGGACTCCGCCAGCATAGTTATCAGAAGAAACGACAGGTATGTCTGGTGATAGGTTACGGTCAAATGAAATGATTGGAGCCGTTACGCGATTGTAATCCTCAATCCCAAGGTTGTGACTTCCCGAAATGATGCCATCCACCTGGTTGGCTTCTAACATTTCGATGTATTCGCGTTCTTTTTCCGAATCGTGCTCGCTATTACAAATAATAGTCTTGTAGCCTTTTTTGAAGAGTTCGTGTTCCAATTTATCAATTAACTCCGCGTAGAAAACATGGCTGATTTTAGGGAAAATTAGCCCAATTAATTTGGCAGACTTTCCTTGAAGACTGCGAGCTAGGTTGTTGGGTTTATAACCCAGTTCACGCATAGCATCATTGACTTTTTGAATGGTTTTTTCTGACAGATAACCCTTTTTGTTGATGACACGTGAAACGGTAGTAGGGCTGACACCAGCTAATTTTGCGACATCAGTTAGTTTTGCGACCATATTCTAATTCGTAGTATGTTCCAGTTGGGTTTCCAGATTTGATAAGGATCCCATTTTGGTCCGCATGCGGGAAGACACGACCAGAAAATACTTTTTCTCCTTTATTGATGAAAATTTCAAAGACTGAGTTGTCGATGAAGATATTGACAGTAGTTGCTTGATTAGTAATTGAGCAAGAGCGAGTAGTTCCAAATTCTTGAGCATATTGCTCACCTGCTTGACTACGATCAACGGTTACTTGGCCATTGACAAAGTCAAAATTGATAGATAGCCCCTTGCCGTCTTTATCAGCAAAAAGGACAATTTCGCTTTGGCTATTGGCTTCTAAGTTAAGCTCAAGTTCGTAGGTGTTTTTGGTTTCAGAACGATTTGAAAATTCCTCTTTTGAAGCTCGGAGGTCCTGGATAGCTGCTACAGGGTACTGATAGAGTTTGCCATCTTTAATGGTAAGTTCTTTGACTAATGAAAAAGTTCCTTGGTGGTCAAAACGGTCAGATGGGTAAGAAACGTCTGGTAGACCAAGCCAGCTAACTGCCAGGGCGCGACCATCAGGAGCGTTAAAGGCTTGAGTGGCATAGGCTTCAAATCCATAATCAAGATTGTGAAGTTCAGACACATCTACCATACGAGCATTTTCTGGGTCAAAGGAAGCGCCAATTTTATACATATTTGGATAGATATTGTCATAGTCAAGAACCCTTTTATCCAAACCTTGTGGGCAGTAAAGAAGGACAGGCTGTTCCCCAACAAAGACAAGATTTGGGCACTCCATCATATAGGCAGTACGGTCGTTAGCAAAGTCAAGGTCGCCAACTACTTGCCAGTTCGTGTAGTCGTTGTCTACAGCCTTATAGAGACGGATGAATCCTTTTTTCTCCAAGTCCTGTCCACCAACGATAGCGTAGTATTGTCCTTTAAAGTTAAAAATTTGTGGATCGCGGAAGTGGTCAGTAGCATCAGCAGGCTGATCAATCAAGATCTTATCAATTTTGTTAATATTTCCATCCTTATCCATCAAGGCACCGATCTGATAAGGGTGACGGATCCAGTTTTCATCACGGACATTTCCTGTATAAAATAGGAACAAGTTATCGCCAAACTGCATAGCAGATCCAGAGTAAGCACCGTGGCTATCCAGAGGAGTATCAGGTAATATTTTTACACCTGTTTCAGTAAAGTGAACCAAGTCGTCGCTTTCAAGCTGAACCCAAGATTTCAAACCGTGAGCTGCACCAAAGGGGAAATTTTGGTAAAAAACAACCCATTTGCCATCAAAATAAGAAAAGCCATTTGGATCATTAAGGAGTCCTTCTTTTGGCTCAATGTGATAGCTGACGTGCCATGGGGATTGTGCCATCTTTTCTTGGATTTCTTTTCTTTCTTCTTGTGTCCAATCTTCATAGCGTCTATAACGACGCTCGGTAGTCCATTCCATTTATATTCCCTCCATAAATTCTACTATCTTTATAGTAAACGTTTCCTTATAAAAAAGCAAGTCTTTTATATCGAATTTAAGAAAAAAATGTCAAACGATTGACAGATAATTAGAAGCCTATTTTTATGAAAATTAATGAAAATATGAAAGTTTTTGAAAATATTCACATAAAATCACGTAGAAACAGGCGTTTTTGAGACGAATTTATCAAGAAAGAAGCAAAAACTATCAAAAATTTTAACAATCAAAAAACTTTTTCTGCAAAACGCTTGACATATTTTTGAAAGATGATAAAATAATACTCGTAGGGTGAGTAAAATCGCTTTCAAACAAGAACAAATTTTTTTATAAGGAGATTTTTGCAAATGACCAATACAGAAATTGCAAAAAAAGTCATCGAAGCCTTGGGTGGACGTGAGAACGTCAACAGTGTAGCTCACTGTGCGACTCGCCTCCGTGTGATGGTGAAAGATGAAGCGAAAATCAATAAGGATGCTATCGAGAACTTGGAAAAAGTTCAAGGTGCTTTCTTTAACTCAGGTCAATACCAAATCATCTTTGGTACTGGTACAGTAAACAAGATGTACGATGAAGTCGTAGCTCTTGGTTTGCCAACTTCATCTAAAGATGAGATGAAAGAAGAAGCAGGCAAACAAGGAAATTGGTTCCAACGTGCCATCCGTACTTTCGGTGACGTCTTTGTACCTCTTTTGCCAGCAATCGTTGCTACTGGTTTGTTTATGGGAATTCGTGGGGCTATTGTTCAAGATCAAGTTTTGGCTTTGTTTGGAACAACTGCAGAAGCTTTTAAAGCAACAAACTTCTATACCTATTCAGTTGTTTTGACAGATACAGCTTTTGCCTTCTTCCCAGCCTTAATCTGTTGGTCAGCCTTTCGAGTCTTCGGTGGAAATCCATTGCTTGGTTTGGTTCTAGGATTGATGATGGTAAACTCATCCTTACCAAATGCCTGGGCTGTGGCCTCTGGTGACGCTCAACCAATCCTCTTCTTTGGTTTTATCAAAGTTGTCGGCTATCAAAACTCAGTTTTACCAGCCTTCTTCGTTGGTTTGACTGGTGCTAAACTAGAAAAGTGGCTCCGTAAGCGTATTCCAGATGTATTAGATTTACTCCTTGTACCATTCTTGACTTTCTTAGTAATGTCTATTTTGGCCTTGTTTGTCATTGGACCTGTATTCCACGAAGTTGAAAGCTATGTCAAAGTCGCTACTGTTTGGTTGCTCAGTCTTCCAATGGGTCTAGGTGGATTAATCCTTGGTGGTGTTCATCAGGTCATCGTTGTTACAGGTGTTCACCATATCTTCAATCTCTTGGAGGCTAACCTTGTTACTTCTACAGGTTCAGATCCTCTTAATGCTATTATTACAGCAGCTATGACTGCTCAACTTGGAGCAACGCTTGCTGTTGGTGTAAAAACAAAGAATCCCAAAATTAAAGCTCTTGCCTTCCCAGCTGCACTTTCTGCTGGACTTGGTATCACTGAACCAGCTATTTTTGGTATCAATCTTCGCTATGGTAAACCGTTTATCATGGGGCTTATCGCCGGTGCTGCTGGTGGTTGGTTAGCAAACATTCTAGGTTTGGCAGGTACTAGCTTTGGTATTACGATCATTCCTGGAACACTTCTCTATATCAACGGTCAACTCCTTAAGTATGTCTTTATGGTCTTAGTTACAACTGCCCTTGGTTTCGGTTTGACATATGCTTTTGGTTACAAAGAAGAAACAGAAGTTGTTGAAGAAACAGTTTCTGAAGAAACTACAGTGGTAAATGAAGAAGTACCAGCAACTCTTCAAGACGAAACAATCCAAACACCAATCGTTGGTGATGTTGTTGCTCTTTCAAATGTGAATGACCCAGTATTCTCAAGTGGAGCTATGGGACAAGGTATCGCCGTGAAACCTAGCCAAGATGTTGTTTATGCACCAGCTGATGCTGAAGTAACAATCGTCTTCCCAACTGGCCATGCTTATGGATTGAGAACAGCTAACGGTGCTGAAATCTTAATTCACGTTGGTATCGATACTGTTTCAATGAACGGTGAAGGATTCAATCATAAAGTTGCCCAAGGTGACAAGGTTAAAGCTGGAGAAGTTCTTGGAACGTTTGACTCAGCTAAGATTGCTGCTGCAGGACTTGATAACACAACAATGGTTATCGTAACAAACACTGCAGACTTTGCTTCAGTAAATCCAGTTGCTTCTGGATCAGTTGCTAAGGGTGACGCAATCATCGAAGTTAAAGCTTAATAAATCAAAAAAACGAACAAATGTCATGTTTGTTCGTTTTTGCTTGAATGATTAAATTTACAGAGAAAAAACTAAAATATAGAGTAATTTTCCTTATGGGAATATGCTATAATAGAGAAAATAAATACAAGAGGTTTATCATGACAAAACTATACGGAAGTTTGGAAGCAGGCGGTACAAAATTTGTCTGTGCTGTCGGAGATGAAAACTATAATGTTGTAGAAAAGGTACAATTTCCTACAACAACACCTATTGAAACAATCGATAAAACCATCGAGTTCTTCTCAAAATTCGACAATCTTGCAGGACTTGCCATTGGTTCATTTGGTCCAATCGATATCGATAAAAACTCAAAAACTTACGGATTTATCACAACAACTCCAAAACCTAACTGGGCAAATGTAGACTTGCTTGGTGCTCTTCGTCGCGCTCTAAACGTGCCAATGTACTTCACAACAGACGTAAACAGTTCTGCCTACGGTGAAGTGGTTGCTCGTAATAATGCCGGCGGTCGTATCGAAAACTTAGTTTATTACACTATCGGTACAGGTATCGGTGCAGGTGTTATCCAACGTGGCGAGTTTATTGGCGGTGTTGGTCACCCTGAGATGGGTCATTATTATGTAGCTAGACACCCAATGGATATTGAAAAAGAATTTAAAGGTGTTTGTCCTTTCCATAATGGATGTTTGGAAGGTTATGCAGCTGGTCCAAGTTTGGAAGCTCGTACAGGTGTTCGTGGGGAAAACATTGAACTCAACAACTCTGTCTGGGATGTTCAAGCCTACTACATTGCTCAAGCTGCAGTGAATGCGACTGTAACTTTCCGTCCAGATGTCATCGTCTTTGGTGGTGGGGTTATGGCTCAACAACATATGCTTGACCGTGTACGTGAGAAATTCACAGCCCTACTCAATGGCTACCTACCAGTTCCAGATGTACGTGACTATATCGTGACTCCAGCTGTTGCTGGCAATGGTTCAGCTACACTAGGAAACTTCGTTCTTGCTAAGAGCGTTGCAAAATAAGAATATAAAAAAACTCCCAACTTTCTCAGTTGGGAGTTTTGCTTTAGTCTTTTTCTATTTTTGTTTCCTGATGGAAAATATTTTGCCAAGTTTCGTGGCGACGCCAGATACTGGTATGAATGGTATCACCGACTTGGTAGCGGATGAGCTTTGTTTTCTGGCTGATAGAGGTTAAATGAAGCTCTTTAATGGCAGAGGTTAATTCTTTTTCAGCCTTATAGGCATCCTTGTCCAGTTCTTGTCCGTCCTGGCGGATATAAATGAAATCTTCTGCAAGTAACTCTTCCAGTTGATTTCCTTGGTCGATTAGTTGCTCTCTCATGAGCAATTTTTTATAGACATTATCCAGGATTTCATCCTCAGGGATTGGTGCTGGTTCAATATGAATGTCTGTATCAAAGACACCAAATCGTTCTGATAGCATGGATTCGACCTGGTCCGCAATTTCGTGACTTTCAAAAACAGAGAGGTCTGGGTTCATCTCAAGTGTGATATCCAGATAAATATTGCTTCCGTAGGTACGACCGCGTTGTGATTTGACCTTGCTAATCTTAGGAATTTCCATGATAGCCTTTTGGTAATCTTCTAGCAAGTGTTCATCAAAACCATCAGAAAGGCTGAAGGATGACTCGATAAAGATATCATAAGCAGTTTTAAGAATAAAGAAGGTAATGATAATAGCGACCAACTTATCCACGATTGGATAGTTGAAGCTACTAGCCAGGATAGCAATTGAAGTTCCAAGAGATGTCACGGCATCTGACAGATTGTCCTTGGCTGCTGTCTTGAGAGCTTTGGACTTAGCTTGCTTGCTCAGATGGGTATTGTAGAGATAAACGGCAAACATGATGATAGCAGAGATGACTCCCAGAGTCGCCCCAAGTGGGTCAATGACCGTTTGTTCTCGGCTGAGTATCTTTTGAATGGTGTCACGTAGAACATCAAAGCCAACGTAAAACATGATGATGGAAGTGATGAGACTTGCCAAATCCTCTATTTTCCAGTGGCCGAAGCGATGATCTCTATCTGCCGGTTGGCGAGCCAAACGAATCCCGATGAGAAGGGCCACGTTTCCAACAATATCTGAAACGTTGTTAAAACCATCTGCTACCAAACTGGATGAATGGAGCAAGTGTCCGGTTGCTAGCTTAGCTGCAGACAAGAATAGATAGGTCAAGATGCTGATAATGGCACCACGCTCAGCCAATTTTAAGTTTGAAACCGATTGATTCATCTAACTCCCCTTCTAGCATTTTAGTATTCTTTCATTATACTGGTTTTCCAAGGAAAATTCAAATGTGGGAAGTAAGTTAAATACACCTCAAAACTTGAAAACTTTTGAAATTCTGATATAATAGAACTACTCAAGGGAGTAGCTGGCGGTTAACCGCGATAGTGTCGTCATTACGAATTATTTCCGGCACTATATTAAACAGCGAGACTTGTTTTTTTAAAAAACAGGTCTCTTTTTTTGTAAAAAGAGGCCAAAAAGGAGGAGACTGTTTTGTCAAAAGAACAAAATAAAGACTTGTTTTACACACAGACCTCAGAAGAAGTCCTAAAGAACTTGGACTCATCGATTGAAGGTTTGTCAACTGCTCAAGCTCAAGAACGACTAGCGACTTATGGTCGTAATGAGTTGGAAGAGGGAGAGAAACGTAGCCTGCTAGCTAAATTCCTTGATCAATTTAAGGATTTGATGATTATCATCTTGCTTGCGGCAGCGGCACTTTCTGTGATTACAGAAGGAATGGACGGTCTAACGGATGCCATTATCATCTTGGCCGTTGTTGTCTTGAATGCTGCCTTTGGGGTTTACCAAGAAGGGCAAGCAGAAGCAGCCATTGAAGCTCTGAAAAATATGTCTAGCCCGATGGCTCGTGTTCGTCGTGATGGTCATGTTATTGAGATTGACTCAAAAGAATTGGTGCCTGGGGACATCGTCTTGCTAGAAGCTGGAGATGTGGTGCCTGCCGATATGCGTTTGCTTGAAGCGGCGTCTCTTAAAATCGAAGAAGCTGCTCTTACTGGTGAGTCTGTACCGGTTGAAAAGGATATTACTCAAATGGTAGAAGCAGATGCTGGTATTGGGGACCGAGTTAATATGGGTTACCAAAACTCAAACGTAACTTACGGTCGTGGTATTGGTGTCGTGACTAACACTGGTATGTATACTGAAGTTGGTAAGATTGCGGACATGTTGGCCAATGCTGATGAGACAGAAACACCATTGAAGCAAAGCTTGGAACAATTATCTAAGGCCTTGACTTACTTAATCATTGTGATTGCAGTTATTACCTTCTTGGTTGGTGTCTTTGTTCGTGGTGAACATCCATTAGAAGGCTTGATGGTGGCGGTTGCCCTTGCGGTTGCGGCGATTCCAGAAGGTCTCCCTGCCATTGTAACCATCGTTCTATCATTGGGGACTACAACCCTTGCAAAACGTAATTCGATTGTCCGTAAATTGCCAGCGGTTGAAACGCTTGGTTCAACAGAAATCATTGCATCTGATAAAACAGGTACTTTGACCATGAACCAAATGACGGTTGAAAAAGTTTATACCAACGGTCAATTGCAAAGCTCGGCATCTGAAATTGCTGCTAACAACAATACGCTACGTATCATGAACTTTGCCAATGACACCAAGGTGGACCCATCTGGCAAGCTGATCGGGGATCCAACGGAGACAGCTCTTGTACAGTTTGGTTTGGACCACAACTTTGATGTTCGTGAAGTCTTGAAGGATGAGCCACGTGTAGCTGAATTGCCATTTGACTCAGACCGTAAACTCATGTCTACCATTCATAAGGAAGCAGACGGTTCTTACTTTATCGCTGTCAAGGGTGCGCCTGACCAACTGCTCAAGCGCGTGACTCGTATTGAAGTCAATGGGGAAGTTCGCCCAATCACAGAAGAAGATAAACAAGCTATCCTTGCTACCAACAAAGACTTGGCTAAACAAGCCCTTCGTGTCTTGATGATGGCTTATAAGACAAGCAACGAAATCCCAACCTTGGAATCTGAAATTGTTGAGTCTGACCTCATCTTCTCTGGTTTGATCGGAATGATTGACCCTGAGCGCCCAGAAGCTGCAGAAGCTGTACGTGTCGCTAAAGAAGCAGGTATCCGTCCAATCATGATCACAGGTGACCACCAAGATACGGCTGAAGCTATTGCTAAACGTCTCGGTATCATCGATCCAAATGATACAGAAGACCATGTCTTCACTGGTGCTGAGTTGAATGAACTCACGGATGAAGAATTCCAAAAAGTCTTCAAGCAATACTCTGTATACGCACGTGTATCACCTGAGCACAAGGTTCGTATCGTGAAAGCATGGCAAAATGAAGGTAAAGTTGTTGCCATGACAGGTGACGGGGTCAACGATGCACCATCACTTAAGACAGCTGACATCGGTATCGGTATGGGGATTACAGGTACAGAGGTTTCTAAGGGAGCTTCTGATATGGTCCTCGCCGATGATAACTTTGCAACCATTATCGTAGCGGTAGAAGAAGGACGTAAAGTCTTCTCCAATATCCAAAAATCAATCCAATACCTCTTGTCTGCTAATATGGCTGAAGTCTTCACCATCTTCTTTGCTACCTTGTTAGGTTGGGATGTGCTTCAACCAGTGCATTTGCTATGGATTAACTTGGTAACAGATACGCTACCAGCCATCGCCCTTGGTGTGGAACCAGCTGAGCCAGGCGTTATGACTCACAAACCGCGTGGCCGTAAGTCTAACTTCTTTGATGGTGGTGTCTTCGGAGCAATCATTTATCAAGGGATCTTCCAAACGATGCTAGTTTTAGGTGTTTATGGTTGGGCTCTTCTCTTCCCAGAGCACCAAAGTCATACTGAAATCCATGCGGATGCCCTTACCATGGCTTTTGCAACTCTCGGTTTGATCCAATTGCTCCATGCCTTTAACGTTAAGTCGGTTTACCAATCAATCTTTAAAGTGGGACTCTTTACCAACAAGACCTTTAACTGGTCTATCCCAGTTGCCTTTGTACTCTTTGTGGTGACAATTTTGGTTCCTGGATTTAATAATCTCTTCCACGTTTCAAACTTGAGCTTGACTCAATGGATGGTTGTTGCCGTAGGAGCACTTATGATCGTGGTCCTTGTTGAGATTGTTAAAGCAGTCCAACGAGCGCTTGGAAAAGATAAAAACGCTATTTAAACAATCATGAAAAGTCATCTTCGGATGGCTTTTTGTTTATATATAAAGATAAACTGCCAAAGATTTTGTGCTATAATCAAGTAGACTGATATCGTATGGAGGAAAGAGTCTTGGAAAAGAAAATTGTAAAAGATATCTTGTTTTTGTCGCAGGTATCCCAGCCTGCAAGTCAGGAAGATCTACCCCTAGCAAAGGATTTGCAGGATACCCTATTGGCTAACCGAGAAAGCTGTGTTGGACTAGCGGCCAATATGATTGGGGTACAAAAACGCGTCATTATTTTTAATATCGGAATGATTCCCATGGTTATGTTTAATCCAGTTCTCCAATCTTTTGAAGGAGCATACGAGACAGAGGAAGGTTGTTTGTCTTTGACAGGTGTAAGACCGACAACTAGGTATGAGAAGATTACAGTAAGCTACAGAGATATCCATTGGCAAGAGCAAACCGTTACCCTGACAGGATTTCCTGCTCAGATTTGTCAGCATGAATTGGATCATTTAGAAGGTCGTATTATTTAGGTGCAAATCCTTGGTAGTCCTAAAAAAATATGCTACACTAACACTATGAAAATTCTAATCCCAACCGCAAAAGAAATGAATACCGAAATCCCTAGTTTAGAGGCTAAACCATTGCCTCCTGAAAGTCAGGCAGTGCTGGATGAATTGGCCAGATATTCTGCCCAAGAGCTGGAGAGTTTTTACAAAATATCTGCCGAAAAAGCGCAAGAGGAGTATGACCATATCCAGGCCTTGAAAAATGAAACTGCGACAAACTATCCAGCCTTGCACCTCTTTGATGGACTCATGTATCGCAACATCAAACGGGACGATCTCACCAAGGAGGAGCAAACATATCTCGAGAAACACCTCATGATAACGTCAGCTTTCTATGGTGTGATTCCAGCCTTTGAACCGATTGCGCCTCACAGACTGGACTTTTTGATGAAACTAAAAGTCGCTGGAAAAAGCTTGAAAAGTCATTGGCAGTCAGCCTATGAGGAGTCAATGAAAGACCAGGAGTTAATCTTTTCTCTCTTGTCATCAGAATTTGAGAATGTTTTTCCTAAAGAAATCCGTGAAAAAATGGTGACCTTTAAGTTTATGGAAGATAGAGATGGGAAACTAAAAATCCATTCAACCATTTCGAAAAAAGCTAGAGGCGCCTTCTTAACATCTTTGACGGAAAATCAGGTAACCTCAGTTGAAGAGATTAAAAAGCTCAGCTTTGCGGGTTTCAATTATCGAGAAGACTTGTCTAGTGACAAGGAATTGGCTTTTGTGAAATAGATAGGAAATAGAGAGAGTGGGACAGAAATCGGTAATTCGTTAGAATTCGATTTCGTCGTCCAACCTCCGCACAGTTGAGTAGGGCTGTAAAAGCTGATGAAATCAGCGTAGTGGAGCCCACTCAACCACTGCGTCTTGCTCGACAATCCATAGACAAATGAGAGGCTAGGACTTTTGTCCCAGCCCTTTTTTGTGATTTGATGATCCTATTTTTAGTTTAGAATGGTAGGAATTTTCACACAATTTTGGTATAATAGGACTATTAGAAAATTTCGAGGAGACAAACATGTCAGTTAAGATTGCTTTACTTGGATTTGGTACAGTTGCCAGTGGCGTACCATTCTTGCTAAAGGAAAATAAAGAAAAAATTGTTCAAGCGGCTCAGTCAGAAATTGAAGTAGCTAAAGTTTTGGTCAAAGACGATCAAGAGAAAACCCGCTTGCTTGAAGCAGGAAATGATTTTAATTTTGTAACAAATATCGATGAAATCTTGTCAGACAAAGACATCACGATCGTTGTTGAGTTGATGGGGCGTATCGAACCTGCTAAAACATTTATCACTCGTGCCTTAGAAGCAGGGAAACACGTCGTGACAGCTAACAAGGACCTTTTGGCAGTCCATGGTGCAGAATTGCTTGAGGTAGCCAAAGCTCACAATGTTGCCCTCTACTACGAAGCAGCTGTTGCAGGAGGAATCCCAATCCTTCGTACCTTGGTCAACTCACTAGCATCAGACAAAATCACACGTGTTCTTGGTGTTGTCAACGGAACATCTAACTTTATGATGACCAAAATGGTAACAGAAGGCTGGTCTTATGAAGATGCTTTGGCAGAAGCTCAACGACTTGGCTTTGCTGAGAGCGACCCTACCAATGACGTTGATGGGATTGATGCGGCTTACAAGATGGTCATCCTCAGTCAGTTCGCCTTTGGAATGAATGTTAAATTTGAAGATGTTGCCCACCAAGGAATTCGCAACATCACTCCAGAAGATGTAGCAGTAGCCCAAGAACTTGGTTATGTAGTCAAGCTGGTTGGTTCTATCGAAGAAACAGCTTCAGGAATCGCTGCTGAGGTTACGCCAACCTTCCTTCCTAAAGTACATCCACTTGCAAGTGTTAATGGTGTTATGAATGCAGTCTTTGTAGAGTCTATCGGTATCGGCGAGTCTATGTACTATGGACCAGGTGCTGGTCAAAAACCAACTGCAACAAGTGTTGTGGCTGATATTGCCCGCATCGTTCGTCGTTTGAATGATGGAACAATTGGAAAAGCCTTTAATGAATACAGCCGTCCAGTAGTCTTGGCTAAGCCAGAAGATGTCAAAGCTAACTATTATTTCTCAATCTTGGCTCCAGACTCAAAAGGTCAAGTTTTGAAATTGGCTGAGCTCTTTAATGCGGAAGATATTTCCTTCAAGCAAATCCTTCAAGATGGTAAGCAAGAAGGCAAGGCTCGTGTTGTCATCATCAGCCATAAGATCAACAAGGCGCAGCTTGAAAATATTACAGACGCTTTGAAGGCGGTAGCCGAGTTTGAACTTCTCAACACCTTCAAGGTTTTAGGAGACTAAGATGAAGATTATTGTACCTGCTACAAGTGCCAATGTGGGTCCTGGTTTTGACTCGGTTGGTGTAGCTGTAACCAAGTATCTAGAAATTCAGGTTTGTGAAGAACGCGAAGAATGGATGATTGAGCACCAATTAGGCAAATGGATTCCACGTGATGAACGTAATCTTTTGCTGAAGATTGCTCTACAAATTGTTCCAGACCTCCAACCTAGACGTCTGAAGATGATCAGTGATATTCCACTTGCGCGTGGGCTAGGTTCATCGAGCTCGGTCATCGTTGCTGGGATTGAACTGGCAAATCAACTCGGAAACTTGAAGCTAAGCAAACATGAAAAATTACAATTGGCGACTAAGATTGAAGGGCATCCTGATAATGTTGCACCTGCTATCTATGGTAATCTGGTCATTGCAAGCTCAGTCGAAGGTCAGGTTTCAGCTGTTGTGGCGCCTTTCCCAGAGTGTGCTTTCCTAGCTTATATTCCAAACTATGAATTGCGTACTCGCGATAGTCGTGGTGTCTTGCCAAAGAAACTCTCTTACAAGGAAGCCGTTGCTGCAAGTTCTATCGCCAATGTGGCTATTGCAGCCCTACTGACTGGAGATATGGTCAAAGCAGGCCAGGCGATTGAGAGTGATCTTTTCCATGAGCGTTACCGTCAAGAACTGGTGAGAGAATTTGCGACCATCAAGAAAGTTGCCAAGAGAAATGGTGCTTATGCGACCTACTTGTCTGGTGCTGGGCCTACTGTCATGGTTCTAGCTGAGCCTGATAAGATGCCTAAAATTAAGGCAGAGCTTGAAAAACAACCTTTCAAAGGCAAGCTTCATGATTTGCAAGTTGATACACAAGGCGTTCGCGTCGAAGAAAAGTAAACAGAACAATGGGATGGGGAAACTCTCTATTAGAGGCTTCCTGTCCTTTTTTTGAAAATGAAATACGGGATATAAATTGTTTCCCGTGTTTAGCGACCGACAGACGGTCAAGGAGGATTTGAAATGGCAGAAATATATTTAGCAGGCGGTTGTTTTTGGGGCTTGGAAGAATACTTTTCACGTATTTCTGGAGTGCTGCAAACCAGTGTTGGTTATGCCAATGGTCAAGTTGAAACTACCAATTATCAATTAATCAAAGAAACAGATCACGCAGAGACAGTGCAAGTCATCTACGATGAAAAGGTGGTATCGCTTCGTGAGATTTTACTCTATTATTTCCGAGTTATTGATCCTTTATCTGTCAACCAACAAGGCAATGACCGTGGTCGTCAATACCGAACAGGGATTTATTACCTAGAAGAAGTTGATCTACCAACGATCAATACAGTAGTTCGCGAACAAGAACTACTCATCGGTCGTAAAATTGCAGTGGAAGTGGAGAAGCTTCGCCACTATATCTTGGCTGAAGACTATCACCAAGACTACCTCAAGAAAAATCCTGGTGGCTATTGCCACATTGATGTGAGGGATGCTGAGAAACCACTGATAGATGCCGCTAACTACGAAAAGCCTAGTCAGGCAGATTTAAGAGAAAATTTGTCGGAAGAGTCTTATAGAGTTACCCAAGAGGCTGCGACGGAAGCTCCCTTTAGCAATGCCTACGACCAAACTTTTGAGGAAGGAATTTATGTCGATATCACGACTGGTGAGCCCCTCTTCTTTGCCAAGGATAAGTTTGCCTCAGGCTGTGGTTGGCCAAGTTTTAGCCGTCCTATTTCCAAGGAACTCATTCATTACTACCAGGATTTGAGTCACGGTATGGAGCGTATCGAAGTTCGGTCACGTTCAGGAAATGCTCACTTGGGACATGTCTTTACAGACGGACCTCAGGAACTAGGTGGTTTACGCTATTGTATCAATTCTGCATCCTTACGATTCATTGCTAAGGATGAAATGGAAGAGGCAGGTTATGGCTACCTACTTCCATATTTGAACAAATAAAAAAAGATGGTGGTTTTTCCACCTTCTTCATTTTGGAAATAGAAGGGACACATGAAACAATTACTTTCTTACATTAAACCCTACCTCAAGGAGTCATTTCTAGCGCCCTTGTTTAAGCTACTAGAAGCCGTTTTTGAACTCTTGGTACCCATGGTAATAGCTGGAATTGTCGACCAATCTATCCCCCAAAAAGATCAGGGGCACCTCTGGATGCAAATGGGTTTCCTCTTTGTTTTTGCAGTTATTGGCGTTTTGGTAGCCTTAGTTGCTCAATTTTACTCAGCTAAGGCAGCAGTAGGATTTTCCAAGGAGTTGACCAATGACCTCTATCGTCATATTCTTTCCTTGCCCAAGGATAGTAGAGACCGTTTAACGACCTCGAGTTTGGTGACGCGTTTGACTTCAGATACCTATCAGATTCAGACAGGAATCAATCAATTTTTACGCCTATTTTTAAGGGCTCCTATTATTGTTTTTGGTGCCATTTTTATGGCTTATCGTCTCTCGCCTGAATTGACCTTCTGGTTTTTGGTCATGGTTGCCATTTTGTCCTTTGTCATTGTCGTGTTATCACGCTTGGTCAATCCTCTCTATAGTATTTTGAGAAAGAAAACAGACCAGCTGGTTCAGAAAACACGCCAACAGATACAAGGTATGCGTGTCATTCGTGCTTTTGGTCAAGAAAAACGAGAAATCGAGAACTTCCAAGTACTCAATCAAGTCTATACAGCTATCCAAATGAAAACAGGACACTGGTCCAGTCTCTTGCCCCCCTTGACCTATTTGATCGTCAATGGGACTTTGCTGGTGATTATCTGGAATGGTTATATTTCTATCCAGGGAGGCTGGCTCAGTCAAGGTGCCTTGATTGCCCTGATTAACTATCTCCTGCAAATCTTGGTAGAGTTGATAAAACTAGCCATGCTCATCAATTCACTCAACCAGTCTTATATATCTGCCAAGCGGATTGAGGAAGTCTTCGCTGAACAACCTGAGGATATACTGGCAGAAATTGCCCCAAAAGAAACCTCCTCGAACCAGTCCTTACGAGTTGAACACTTGAGCTTTACCTACCCAGATGCTGCTCAACCATCCTTGCGAAATCTTTCTTTTGCTATGCAACAAGGACAAATTCTTGGAATCATCGGGGGGACTGGTTCTGGTAAGTCAACCTTGGTCCAGGTTCTACTTGGCCTTTATACGGCAGATAAGGGAAGCATTTCCCTTTATCGAGATGGACGTAGTCCTCGCAATCTTTCTGAATGGCGGTCCTGGATGGCCTATGTCCCTCAAAAGGTTGAACTCTTTAAGGGAACCATCCGTTCTAACTTGACTCTAGGTATGGAAGAAACAGTCTCTGACCAAGAACTCTGGCAGGCTTTAGAAATTGCCCAGGCCAAGGACTTTGTCAGTGATAAGGAAGGTCAGCTGGACGCAGAGGTTCAAGCAGGTGGTCGTAATTTTTCAGGTGGGCAAAAACAACGTTTATCGATTGCCCGAGCAGTCTTACACAAAGCACCATTCCTCATCTTGGATGATGCGACTTCAGCCCTTGATACCATCACCGAGTCCAATCTTCTAAAGGCCATTCAAGAGAACTTGCCTGACACTAGTTTGATCTTGATTTCCCAACGAACTTCAACCTTGAAGATTGCTGATCAAATTCTCCTTTTAGAGAAAGGTCAGCAATTAGCGCTTGGAAATCATGAGGAATTGATGAAGACTAGTCAAGTCTACCGTGAAATCAATGCATCCCAACATGGGAAGGAGGACTAGAATGAAAGGCAAACATGCAAGTCAAACCCTCAAACGTCTAGCAAAAGATTTAGCTGGACATCCCGTCCTTCTTTTCCTGGCTTTCTTGGGTACCATTGCTCAGGTAGCCCTATCAATCTATCTACCAATCTTGATAGGACAGGTGATTGACCAAGTTCTAGTCGATGGTTCATCCCAGCTATTTTGGCAGATTTTCCTCCAGATGATTTTGGTGGTTATTGGGAATACGCTGGTACAATGGGCCAATCCTCTCCTCTATAATCGATTGATTTTCTCCTATACCAGAGATTTGCGCGAAAAAATCATTGAAAAACTCCATCGCCTCCCGATTGCCCTGGTAGATAGACAAGGTAGTGGAGAAATGGTCAGCCGTGTAACGACAGATATTGAGCAGTTGGCAGCGGGTCTGAATATGATTTTCAACCAATTTTTCATAGGAGTTTTGATGATTTTGGTAAGCATCCTTGCCATGCTCCAAATCCATCTATTGATGACTCTCTTGGTTCTGCTCTTAACACCTCTATCTATGGTCATTTCACGCTTTATTGCCAAGAGATCCTACCATCTCTTTCAAAAGCAGACTGAGACTAGGGGGATTCAGACTCAGTTGATCGAAGAATCGCTCACCCAACAGAATATTATCCAGTCCTTCAATGCTCAGGATGAATTTGTCGAGAGACTTCATGAGGCGAATGACAACTACGCAGGTTATTCTCAGTCGGCTATCTTTTATTCTTCGACAGTCAATCCTTCGACCCGTTTTGTCAATTCCCTCATTTATGCTCTACTTGCTGGTGTTGGAGCCTTGCGCATCATGGCGGGTTCTACTTTGACGGTTGGGCGTTTGGTAACCTTTTTGAACTATGTGCAGCAGTACACCAAGCCTTTTAACGATATTTCATCAGTCTTAGCCGAGTTGCAAAGCGCCTTAGCTTGTGCAGAACGTGTTTATGCTGTTCTAAAAAGTCCAGAAGTTACAGAAACTGGTCTTAAAGAATTGAACAGCGACCAAGTCAAGGGAGCTATTTCCTTTAGACATGTTTCTTTTGGTTACAATTCTGAAAAGATCTTGATTAAGGATCTGTCTATTGATATTCCAGCCGGTAGTAAGGTTGCTATCGTTGGACCAACGGGTGCTGGAAAGTCTACCCTTATCAATCTTCTCATGCGTTTTTACCCGATTAATTCAGGAGATATTTTGCTAGACGGTCATTCTATTTACGACTATACTAGAGCATCTCTTCGACAGCAGTTTGGGATGGTGCTCCAAGAAACTTGGCTTAAGCAGGGAACCATTCATGACAATATTGCCTTTGGCAATCCTGATGCTAGTCGAGAACAGGTCATTGCAGCAGCCAAGGCAGCAAATGCGGATTTCTTTATCCAACAATTGCCACAGGGTTATGATACCAAGCTTGAAAATGCAGGGGAATCCTTGTCTGTTGGTCAAGCTCAGCTTTTGACCATCGCACGTGTCTTTCTAGCCATTCCTAAGATTCTGATATTAGACGAGGCGACTTCATCCATTGATACCCGGACAGAGGTGCTTGTTCAGGATGCTTTTGCCAAACTCATGAAAGGGCGGACAAGCTTTATCATTGCCCACCGTTTATCGACCATTCAAGATGCTGATTTGATTCTTGTCTTGGTCGATGGAGATATTGTCGAATATGGCAATCATGAGGAACTCATGACGAGAAAAGGCAAATACTATCAAATGCAGCAAGCAGCACCTTTTAGCCCAGAATAAATGGGAAAGCCATTATAATGTCAATGAACAAACAAGAAAAGTTGCCTTCGGGTGACTTTTTTGTTACAATAGCTAGAAAAATTATCCCGTATGAATACTTATATAGAAAAGGAGCCTAGGGATGAAAGTCTTTCAGCATGTAAATATCGTGACTTGTGACCAAGATTTCCACGTCTATTTAGATGGGATTTTAGCTATTAAAGAATCCCAAATCGTCTATGTCGGTCAGGAAAATCAAGAGATTCTTAAACAAGTAGATCAAATCATAGACTATCAGGGTGCCTGGATTATGCCTGGCTTGGTTAACTGCCATACTCACTCTGCCATGACAGGCTTGAGAGGCATTCGTGATGATAGCAATCTCCACGAATGGCTGGAGGACTATATCTGGCCAGCAGAAGCAGAATTCACACCAGAGATGACCACAAAGGCTGTCAAAGAGGCGCTAACAGAGATGCTCCAGTCAGGAACGACAACTTTCAATGATATGTACAATCCTAATGGAGTGGAGATAGAAAAGATTTATGAGGCAGTCAAGGCATCCAAGATGCGTTGCTATTTTTCTCCAACCCTCTTTTCTTCAGATGTGGAGACGACGGCTGAAACTATAGCCAGAACTCGATCTGTTATCGAGACAATCAAAGGCTATCAAGACCCAAATTTCAAGGTGATGGTGGCTCCTCATTCGCCCTACAGTTGTAGTCGAGATTTGCTGGAGGCAAGTCTTGAGCTAGCAAAAGAAGAAAACATTCCTCTTCATATCCATGTTGCAGAAACACAGGAAGAGTCAGGCATTATCCTGAAACGCTATGGCAAACGCCCATTAGCCTTTCTGGATGAGCTTGGCTATTTGGACCATAAAGCTGTCTTTGCCCATGGTGTGGAGTTAAATGAAGCAGAGATTGCCCGCTTGGCAGATTCGCAAGTCGCTATCGCCCACAATCCTATCAGCAACCTCAAATTAGCCTCAGGGATTGCACCAGTCGTCCAACTTCAAAAAGCAGGAGTAGCAGTTGGTATTGCGACGGACTCAGTTGCGTCTAACAATAACCTGGATATGTTTGAGGAAGGGCGGACTGCAGCACTCTTACAGAAAATGAAGAGTGGCGATGCCAGCCAATTTCCGATCGAAACCGCCCTCAAGGCCTTGACAATCGAGGGTGCTAAGGTGTTAGGAATGGCAGATGAGATTGGTAGTTTGGAAGTCGGCAAGCAAGCTGATTTCCTCGTCATCCAACCCAAAGACAAAATCCATCTTCAGCCTCAAGAAAACATGCTGTCTCACCTCGTTTATGCCGTCAAATCCAGTGATGTTAATGATGTCTATATCGCTGGTGAGCAAGTCGTGAAAGACGGTCAAGTGCTGACTGTTAACTTGTAAAAAGTAGTATAAATTTACGAAATCTCATAGGAAATTTCTTGTGAGGTTTTTAAATTTTTGCTAGAAATAAGGTCAGTAGATGTCTTGCAAAATATATTGATACTAAATTAGAAAAACACCGATTAGATAAATAAAAAAAATTATGGTATAATAAAACGATACAATTAAAGGAGTATGTATGGACATTTCAGAAATTCGTCAAAAAATTGACGCAAATCGTGAAAAATTAGCTTCTTTCAGGGGGTCTCTTTGACCTCGAAGGTTTAGAGGAAGAAATTGCCATTTTGGAAAACAAAATGACAGAACCTGATTTTTGGAACGATAATATTGCGGCCCAAAAAACGTCGCAAGAATTAAACGAACTCAAAAATACCTATAATACCTTCCACAAGATGGATGAGTTGCAGGATGAAGTTGAGATTTTACTGGACTTTTTGGCAGAGGATGAATCCGTTAAGGATGAGTTGGTTGAAAAACTCGATGAGTTAGATCAGATGATGACTAGCTACGAAATGACCCTTCTCTTGTCAGAACCCTACGATCACAACAACGCCATCCTTGAAATCCATCCAGGTTCTGGGGGAACAGAGGCTCAAGACTGGGGCGATATGCTCCTTCGTATGTATACTCGCTATGGAAATGCCAAAGGCTTCAAGGTTGAGGTCTTAGACTACCAAGCAGGTGATGAGGCAGGAATCAAGTCAGTAACCTTGTCTTTTGAAGGACCAAATGCTTATGGTCTTCTCAAGTCAGAGATGGGAGTTCACCGTTTGGTTCGTATCTCACCATTTGACTCTGCCAAACGTCGCCACACCTCATTTACTTCTGTAGAAGTTATGCCAGAGTTGGATGATACCATAGAAGTTGACATCCGTGAGGATGATATCAAGATGGATACCTTCCGTTCAGGTGGAGCAGGTGGACAAAACGTCAACAAGGTTTCAACAGGTGTCCGCTTGACTCACATTCCGACAGGGATCGTCGTAGCATCAACCGTCGACCGTACTCAGTACGGAAACCGTGACCGTGCTATGAAGATGCTTCAGGCAAAACTCTATCAGATGGAGCAGGAAAAGAAAGCTGCTGAGGTAGACTCGCTCAAGGGTGAGAAAAAGGAAATTACATGGGGAAGCCAAATCCGCTCCTATGTATTTACGCCTTATACAATGGTAAAAGACCATCGTACCAACTTTGAAGTAGCGCAAGTAGATAAGGTAATGGATGGAGACCTAGATGGTTTCATTGATGCTTATCTGAAATGGCGTATCAGTTAAAAGAAAGGAAGTCACATGTCAATCATTGAAATGAGAGATGTTGTCAAAAAATACGACAACGGGACAACAGCCCTACGTGGCATCACTGTAAATATCGATGCAGGAGAATTTGCCTACATCGTAGGACCTTCAGGTGCTGGTAAATCAACTTTTATCCGTGCCTTGTATCGTGAGGTCAAAATCGACAAAGGAAGCTTGCAAGTTGCGGGATATAACCTCGTTAAGATTAAAAAGAAAGATATTCCGTTCTTGCGTAGAAACGTTGGAGTAGTCTTTCAGGATTACAAACTTTTGCCAAAGAAAACCGTTTATGAGAACATTGCTTACGCCATGGAGGTTGTTGGTGAAAGTCGTCGCAACATCAAAAAACGTGTTATGGAAGTCTTGGACCTTGTCGGTTTGAAGCACAAGGTTCGTTCATTCCCGAATGAACTTTCAGGTGGTGAGCAACAACGTATCGCCATTGCGCGTGCTATCGTAAACAATCCTAAGGTTTTGATTGCCGACGAACCAACAGGAAACTTGGACCCAGATAACTCATGGGAAATCATGAACCTCTTGGAACGTATCAATCTTCAAGGGACAACTGTTTTGATGGCGACCCACAACAGCCAAATCGTAAATACCTTGCGCCACCGCGTTATTGCCATCGAGAATGGTCGCGTGGTACGTGATGAAGCGAAAGGAGAGTACGGATACGATGATTAGTAGATTTTTCCGCCATCTGTTCGAAGCTTTAAAAAGTTTAAAGCGTAATGGATGGATGACCATTGCTGCGGTCAGTTCAGTAATGATTACCTTGACCTTGGTTGCTATCTTTGCTTCAGTTATCTTCAATACTGCGAAATTAGCAACTGATATTGAAAACAACGTCCGCGTCATGGTTTATGTTCGTAAAGACGTTGAAGACAACAGTGAAACCATTGTAAAAGAAGGCCAAACAGTCACGAACAATGACTACCACAAGGTCTACGATGCCCTAAAAGCTTTGCCAGCTGTTAAAAATGTAACCTTCTCAAGTAAAGAAGAGCAGTACCAAAAGCTGACTGAAACTATGGGTGATGAGTGGAAGGTGTTTGAAGGAGATGCAAACCCTCTTCATGATGCCTACATTGTAGATACCAATTCACCAAGTGATGTAAAACCTGTAGCTGAAGAAGCTAAGAAGATTGAAGGTGTCTCTGAAGTTCAAGATGGTGGTGCCAATACCGAACGTCTCTTCAAGTTGGCTTCCTTCATCCGTGTATGGGGATTGGTCATCGCAGGACTCTTGATTTTCATCGCAGTCTTCTTGATTTCAAATACCATCCGTATTACTATCATTTCACGTAGTCGTGAAATCCAAATCATGCGTTTGGTTGGTGCTAAGAATAGCTACATCCGTGGCCCATTCTTGTTAGAAGGTGCCTTTATCGGATTGTTGGGAGCAGCTCTTCCATCAGCATTGGTTTACTTTATCTATAACCGAGTGTTCCAATCTGTCAACCCATCCTTGGTTGGTCAAAACCTATCTTTGATTACACCGAATACCTTTATTCCATTGATGATCGGTCTCTTGTTCCTCATCGGAATCTGTATCGGTTCACTAGGTTCAGGAATCTCAATGCGTCGATTCTTGAAAATCTAAGTCACATAACTGGATAAAACACATAAAAAAGTGGGATGTCATCAAGACTTCACAGCTCTTGATGCCCCGCTTTTTCTTTTGGTCTTGGTGCTCAGTCGCTTGCCAATTTTGGGTAAAGAGTGTATGATAGGAAAGGACCTTTTTACTAATATGAAAAATGAATAATGAATGAGGAAAAGATGAAACAATTTTTGGAAAAAGTGAGCATACTCTCCCTGTCGTTAGTATTGATCACATCGTTTTCAATTTCGAGTACCCTACCTGCCATGTTTGATTATTATCAGGGCTATTCGACTGGTCAGGTTGAACTCTTGGTCAGCCTCCCTTCCTTTGGGATTATGGCCATGCTTTTATTAAACGGAGTTCTAGAGCGTATTTTTCCTGAACGTCTCCAGTTGACCTTGGGACTTTTAATCTTGTCAATCAGCGGAACTGCACCTTTCTGGTATCAGGGTTATTACTTTGTCTTTGCGACACGCTTGCTATTTGGACTTGGAGTAGGGATGCTAAATGCCAAGGCTATTTCAATCATCAGTGAACGTTACCACGGAAAAACTCGTATCCAGATGCTTGGTTTTCGTGGGTCTGCCGAAGTAGTAGGAGCCTCTATCTTGACGCTGGCAGTCGGTCAGCTCTTGGCCTTTGGCTGGACAGCAACCTTCCTAGCCTATGCAGCTGGTCTAGTGGTACTCGTACTCTTCCTTCTCTTTGTCCCTTACAACAAGGAAGAAGTTCATGAGTCCAAGCATCAGACAGAAGAAGCAGCGAAACTGACTCGTTCCATGCTCCAATTGATTTTCTTCCTTGCTATTGCAGCCGCAGTGATTGTATGTACCAATACTGCTATCACCTTCCGCATCCCTAGTCTTATGATTGAGGTAGGGTTTGGAGATGCTCAGTTGTCCAGTTTGGTACTTAGTGGTATGCAGTTGGTTGGGATTCTAGCTGGAATCAGCTTTTCTTTCCTGATTTCGACCTTCAAGGAAAGACTTCTATTGGTCGCTGGTGTCACTTTTGGGATCGGGCAAATCATCATTGCTCTTTCCCCATCACTCTGGGTGGTGGTTGCAGGTTCTATCCTAGGAGGATTTGCCTACAGCATCGCTCTGACGACAGTCTTTCAGTTGATATCTGAGCGAATTCCTGCAAAACTCCTCAACAAAGCAACTTCCTATGCTGTTTTGGGATGTTCTTTTGGAGCATCATTAACACCCTTCGTTCTTTCAGGGATTGGCTTGGTGACTACAGATGGTCGAATGACCTTCATCATTCTAGGAGCATGGATGATTGCTACATCAGTGCTTGTTTCCCTTTTATTGAAAAAAGAAGCCTAACAAAGAAAAACTCAAGGATGAATCCTTGAGTTTTTTGTGTATTAGCCAAACATCTGCCAAAAATAATCGATGATGTAGGTCAAGCCATAAGTGTAAACGACCAGGGTAAAGGGTTTGGTCAGGATGATAATGGTCATATACCGCTTGAAACTCATCTTGGTCAAAGCAGCCAACATGCAGAGAAAATCAGCTGGACTAACGGGCCAAATCATCATAAAGATAAAAAAACGGTCAAAGCGATTGCCCTCATCTAACCAACCGATATACTTGTCATAGGTGCGTTTGCTGACCATGGACTGGACAAAGGGTGCTCCGTAGAGACGAACCAAGTAAAAGATAATGGCACAACCAATGACAATACCGATATAGTTGTAAATGGTCCCGATGATATGCCCATAGATAAAGACACCTGCAACGGAGGTAAGAGCACCTGGAATGATAGGAACAACCGTCTGCAAAATCTGTAAAAAAATAAAGAGTGGTGGCCCCCAGACACCCGCCTGTTGGATAAAGGCAGATAGGGTTTCCTTGGAGTGCAAGATACCCGCCTGATAGGCCCAGATACAGAATATTACAGTAGCAACTCCACCGACGATGGAGGAAATATGAATCGCTTGCTGTAGAAGGGGAGAAACAGCTTTCATTTCTTTCTCGTGTGACATGTAAACTCCTCTTGTGTAGTATGATTCTACTATACCATATTTTAGGGAGAAAGACTACATGGTTTTTGGGAAGGAAGTAGGATCTAGAAGGCGTTTTCTTCTAGGAATATGATATAATAATAGATAATTAAGAATTCGATAAATTGGAGAGATAGTCTGAAGGATATTGTTAGTAAAAATAGACAGTTCTGACTAGCAAAAGGAAGTTTTATGGCAAAGAGAAAAGATTTTTCTGAATTAACTAGGGTTCAAATTCCAGCAGCTCTGCATCTCATGCGTATGGGCTATACCTATCTTCCTCGCAATGGGAAGGAAATTGCAGAAAGAGATCCAGATACCAATATCCTCGTATCTGTTTTTAAGGAGCAATTTTTAAAATTTAACAACTACTTGACAGAGGATGACTTTGAGAGAGAACTAGCCAATATCAAGTTGGAACTTGATCAAAACGATTTGGGACGTTCTTTCTTTAAACGTCTGCAAGGTCAGGAAGATACCATTTATATTGACTGGGAGCATCCTGAAGCCAATACCTTCCATCTGGCGCTTGAAGTTACTTGCCAAAATGGTCAGGATGAATTTCGTCCGGATATCGTTATTTTTGTCAATGGTCTGCCTCTTTCTTATATCGAAGTGAAACAGCCCAATGCAATTCGTGATGGCAAGACTGGAATTCAGTCAGAGTAGGACAGAACCAGATACCGTTTTGAAAACCGTAAGTTCCGTCGTTTTAACAATATCACCCAGTTGATATCCTTATCTGATAACTTAGCGTATATCAGTGGACAAGGTCAGCAAAAACAGGGTTCTTATTACGGTTCAAACGCCTATTCAAAAACCAAATTTAATGCCTTCAAGGAAGAAAGAGTAGAAGATTTCCTTCATTCCCTTACCCCTCTAACCGAGGACCAAATCGACTTTGTCCTAGAAGACATGAAGCGCTTTGCCCTCAAGTCCCAGCCAGAGTTTACAACAAACCTAAACCCTGATACACCTTGCAATGCCTTCCTGTCTTCTTTGTACCAGAAGGAACGCTTGCTCTTTATGCTTCGTTTTGGTCTGGTCTATGTCGAAGAAGAGAGTAAGGACGGTCAGATGCAACTGCAGAAGCACGTCATGCGCTATCCTCAGTATTTTGCGACACGTGCTATCGAAGAAACGATCGCAAAAGGTGTCAAGAAAGGGGTTATCTGGCATACCCAAGGTTCTGGTAAGACTGCCTTGGCCTTCTTCAATATTCGCTATCTAACCAACTATTTCTCAAAAGAGGGAATCGTTCCTCAGTTTTACTTTGTCGTCGATCGTTTGGACTTGGCAGACCAAGCCTTTAAGGAATTCACCAAACGAGGCCTCAAGGTTAAGCGCATTAATAACCCACAAGAACTCAATCAAAAACAAGACGGTTATGATGTCGCTGTAGTCAATATCCAGAAGTTTAAGGATGATTCAGATCTGACAGACCGCTCTGGCTATGATCTCAATCGTCAAAATGTCTACTTTATCGATGAAGCCCACCGTTCTTATAATGAACGAGGTTCCTACCTGCCAAATCTCTATCAAGCAGATACCAAGGCCATTAAGATTGCCTTGACAGGAACGCCTCTCATCACCTATAAGAAAGATGGCAAGACCAAGGAAAGTCATGCGACCACGCGTGATATCTTTGGAGACTATATCCACAAATACTACTACAACCAGTCTATCGATGACGGCTTTACCCTACGCCTGATGCGAGAAGATATCGAGTCCTCCTATAAGGATAATCTCAGAACCATCAACGAAGAAATCCAACGTGGCGACCTGTCCAAGGAAGATATCTTTGCCCACCCTCACTATGTGGAGCCTATGCTGAACTTTATCATCGAGGACTTCAATCGTGCGCGTGATTTGGTCTTTGATGACCAGACCATCGGTGGCATGATTGTCTGTGACTCGTCTAAGCAGGCGCGTGAGCTTGAAAAGCAATTAGAAGAACGACGTCAAGCTGGCTCAACCACCTTGACTTCCGCTCTCATCCTCCATGATGAGGGAGATAAGGAAGAGAAGAAGGACAAGGTAGATGCCTACAAGGAAGGTAAGATTGATCTCGTTATCGTCTACTCTATGCTTCTGACAGGTTTTGATGCACCTCGTCTCAAGCGCCTCTACCTAGGGCGCAAGATCAAGGCTCACAATCTTTTGCAAACACTAACCCGTGTCAATCGTCCTTACAAGGACTACCTCTTTGGCTATGTCATTGACTTTGCGGATATTTCCAAGGAGTTTGACAAGACCAATCGTGCCTATCTGGAAGAACTCAACCAAGAGTATGATACGGCGCTAACAGGAGAAAACGGCGAGGATGTTTTTGGCTCGCTCTTTGTATCAGCAGATGAGATTTCTCAAGAGTTGAGCAAGACCGAGCATATCCTCATCGACTATCCAACGGACAATTTAGAATACTTCTCCCAAGCCATCAATGACATCAAGGATAAGAAGCAGTTAATCGATCTTCGTAAGGCCTTGGAGTCTATTAAGCAGTACTACAATATCGCCCGTCTCCTCGGCTACGACCACCTGCTCCAGCAGATTGATATCGCTCAGATTGCAACCCTGCTCAATGTCCTCTCTAGACGGATGCTGACGCTATCTCTGATAGATAAGCCAGATGACTTCTCTAGCCGGACGCTTCTAAATCTTGCCATGTCTGAAACTAGCTTTAGCTTTGTCAAGATTGCAGAAGAAGAACTTCGTCTAGCAGCCAATGACTTGGAAGACTTGAAACGTCGAGTTGCAAGTGGCATTAAGAACCAACGTGATGAGAAAGATCCTGAGTGGGTCACTCTCTACGAAGAATTCCAGCGCATCATGAAAAAACACCTGATCCATGGCCAAGAAGGCTTCACCATGGAAAATATCAAAGAAACCCAAAAAGACTATGAGGAGCTCTTTAAGTCCGTGGAGGACTATCATACTCGTATGAGACGCCTAGCTATGAACTTTAACGGAGATGAGATGGCAGCTCGTTCCTACAAGCACGTGACCAACTCGACCATGGTCAGTGAGTTTCCAGCTATTTACCATGTCATCAAGGGTTCTAAAGTTAGACTAGACCGTAAAATCGGTCAAAACCAAGGAGTGCTTGATAACGAGGACTTTCTCAAGAAAATGATTCGAGAAGAAGCTCGGATTGAAATGAAAACCAACCAATCTGCAAGTAGTTTGACTAGAGAGGATTTTAATTATATCGTAGAGTCACTATTTGAAGGATATGAAGAGGAATACCAACACTAATGAATGAAACATACAAAGTCCAAGTCCAAGACTTGGTAGATGATTTGAAAGCTGTCTTTACCCACGCAGGATTAGGAGGAGAAGCGGGTGAGTACAAACTCCTCACCCAGTCCTTCCTCTACAAATTTTTAAATGACAAGTTTTTGTATCAAGCCAAGGTCCTAGATGAATCTAATACCTATGAAAACTTGTTGGCTATGAGTGAGGAAGACTATGACTGGCTTTTGGAGGATATCGGTACCAGCACGGCTTGGCTCAAGCCAGACCAGTTGATTGAAACCCTCCACCGTCAGCAAAACGAAGCGACTTTCTATGAAACTTTTGAAAATACTCTCAACCAAATCGCCATTGATAATAACGATATTTTCTCTGTGCATACAGACGGAGATACTGCTATTCGTCTCTTTGATGAGCGTTTGATTACGGATACTATCTCGGATAGCAGTAAGCGCAACGAGGTAGCAAAGGCCATCATCAATCTCCTTGCACGCGTCAAGTTTGATGAGACCATTTTTTCACAAGGCTTTGACTTTTTCTCAACTCTCTTTGAGTACATGATCAAGGACTACAACAAAGATGGTGGAGGCAAGTATGCTGAGTACTATACGCCTCACTCTGTGGCTAAGATTATCGCGGATATCTTGGTGGGAGATGATAAACCTCAAAACGTGCGGATCTATGACCCATCAGCTGGTTCGGGCACCTTGCTTATGAACTTGGCTAGTCGTATCGGTGTGGATAAAACTACAGTCTATAGTCAGGATATCTCGCAAAAATCGTCTAATCTCCTCCGTCTCAATCTGATCTTGAATGGACTTCAACACTCCATTCATAATATCGTACAGGGAAATACCATCATCGCTAATCGACATCCTGAAAAGATGGACTATATCGTGTCCAACCCTCCTTTCAAGCTGGACTTTTCAGAGTGGCGTGACCAAGTGGAGACCTTGCCAGAAGCCAGTGAGCGTTTCTTTGCAGGTGTGCCAAAGGTTCCAGCTAAGTCTAAGGACAAGATGGCAATTTATGAGCTCTTTGTTCAGCATATCATTTACTCCCTGAAACCAGATGGTCAGGCAGCCGTTGTCTTGCCAACAGGCTTTATCACTGCCCAGTCAGGGATTGACAAGACCATCCGTCAACACTTGGTGGATAATCAAATGCTGGCTGGTGTTGTCTCTATGCCGTCCAATATCTTTGCGACGACAGGTACCAACGTTTCCACCCTCTTTATTGATAAGAAAAATAAGGGCGATGTCGTCCTCATCGATGCATCAAACCTAGGAACCAAGGTCAAGGAAGGCAAGAACCAAAAGACTGTACTCTCTCCTGAGGAAGAACAGAAAATCGTCGAGACCTTTATCCAGAAAGAAGCCGTCGAGGACTTTTCAGTCACCGTCTCTTATGAGGATATCAAGGAGAAAAATTACTCACTCAGCGCAGGTCAATACTTTGACATCAAGATTGACTATGTAGATATCTCAGCAGAAGAGTTTGAAGAAAAGATGACCGACTTTCAAAGCAAACTCTCAGACCTCTTCCAGCAATCGCATGCATTGGAGCAGGAGATTGAAGAGCAAATGAAGGGGTTGAAGTATGAGTGAGTTTGTTAGTTTATTAAAGACTTGTGAAATTGCGACTGGGAAATTAGATTCGAATGCGATGGTTAATGGGGGGAAGTATCCGTTTTTTACTTGTGCACCTAATCCCTTATCTATCAATACTTACAGTTTTGATGATGATGTTATTCTTCTTGCTGGTAATAATGCATCTGGAAAGTTTCACTGTCAAAGATACACAGGGAAATTTGATGCTTATCAACGAACTTATGTCATTACAGCAAAAAATAACTTTAATATAGATTATATCTATTATTATTTAAAAATGAATCTTTTATCTTTTTCAAAAAAGGCTCAGGGTTCGCAGACAAAATTTCTTACAATGAAAATTCTTAATGATTTTGTAATTAAGAATATTAGTTTAGATAATCAAATTAAAATATCATCTGTTTTAAAAAATATTGACCAAAAAATCCAAATCAACAACCAAATCAACCAAGAGTTGGAAGCCATGGCTAAGACCCTATATGACTACTGGTTTGTCCAGTTTGATTTCCCAGACCAGAATGGCAAACCCTACAAATCATCAGGCGGAAAGATGGTCTATAACCCAGAACTCAAACGCGAAATCCCAGAGGGGTGGGGAGTGGAGAAGTTGGGGGAATTGATAGAACTTGAACGAGGTGTAACCTACGCTAAATCGGATATTGTGGAGAAAACGACTAATGATGCTATTGGGGTACTAAGAGCAACTAATATTACAGGGAATGTAATGGACCTAAATGATCTTGTTTATCTTACAAAAGATAAAATCAATAATAAACAGATTCTTAAACAGAATGAAACTTTAATTGTAATGTCAAGTGGCAGTAAAGAACATCTGGGTAAGAATGCGATTAATTATTATGAAGAAGTAATTGGATTTGGTGCTTTTTGCTCAAAAATTGTTCCCAAAAAATATAGTACTTATATAAATACTTTTCTACAATCATCTGAATTTAAGGGTTATCTATTGAAACAATCAATGGGGACAAATATTAATAATTTGACAAACAGTGACATACTAGATTGTAGAATTATTTTACCTAAAGAGGAAATTTTGGATAAATTTGAAAATATGGTCGAAAAGAATATTAGATTAATTTCAAATAATTATATTCAAAACAAAGAACTCACCCAACTTCGCGATTGGCTCTTGCCCATGCTGATGAATGGACAGGTGAAGGTGGAGTAGAGTCACAATAGAGAGAGGAGTTTATTTTTTATGGGGGATGTGGTTGAATATTTTAGGTTATCAGATATAGGATATTCACTTCCAAATGTGATTTTTATTAGAATAGAACCCAGTAATTTAAAGGTTACAATAAATGATATTATTTGTTCTTTAAACAATCTTTCTTGGATTGAAACTTTTGATGAAGAATATATAAAGAATTCTTTTAAGATTCGAGCTAATGCGACAGCTGAGTATTTATCAAGTCAGTTAAAACATTTTCAACAAGATAAAGTCACTACTGAAATAGGAGAAACAGTAGTGTCAGAATTATCGAGGCTGGCTATAGTTAATGAATTAGATTATCTCGACATTCCTTTAGCTGAATTATTTAAACAGAAACTTTCTGGTAATCCTGGTTTTGACTTTTTTTCTGAGACACTATCTCAATTTATAGTATTTGGAGAAGCTAAATATGTTTCAAAAAGTAATGGATATGGTAAATCACTAGAGCAAATAGAAAGTTTTATCAGGAAAAAGAGAGATGATTCTGATTTAAATGATATAGATAAATTTGTTTCTATATCATCTTTAAACAATCATACTCAAAATCATAAAGCTTTTGCATGTGCTTTTTCAGCTACAAGTATTACGACAGAAACTTTAATTAAAAATATTTTAAAAAATAAAAATTTTAATAAAATAAAACATCATAAAGAAATAATTCTAATTGCGGTGAACGTTTAATGGGAAATATAATAAAAAAAATTGTATTAAATGAAAATGTCGAGGAGATTTTTAAGCTAACGATTGAATCAATATACAAAAACGGTCCCACTTCTACTACAGATTTAGAAATTCTATGTTATATAAAAATATTTTATCCGGAACTATTCGAACAATATGAACATCAAATTTTAAAATTTATGGGACTGTACTTTAAAGATTTAGATACGGAATCACTTTTAGAAGTTATTTTTGGTATGTATCAAAGGCATATTGAAGATGAATACAATATAAAATATACTCCTGTTCAATCAAAAATTGTCGATGAAACTCATAGTAATAAATATTTCAGTTTTTCTGCACCGACAAGTACTGGAAAATCATTTGTTTTTAGAAAATTAATAGAGGAAAGTGATAAAGATGTGGTAATAGTAGTGCCATCAAGAGCATTGATTAATGAATACTTTGAATTACTAAATGACCATTTTACTTATTCTCATATAAATATTTTAACCTTCGTTGATAAAATAAATACTAAACATGCAACAAGGAATATTTTTATTTTAACTCCTGAAAGATGTAAAGATTTATTTAAATTCAAAAATGATTTTGATATAGACTTTTTTTTATTTGATGAAGCTCAATTAGGTGATGAAAGAAGTGCTCGTGGTTTATATTTTGATAGTATTATTAGACGAGCAAAACGTAGTTTTCCAGGAACAAAGTTTATATTTGCCCATCCATTTATTGAAAATCCTAATGCACAGTTTGAAAAGAATAATTTTGAAGAAGAACAATCAAATGCAAGAAACTTTAACATAAAAAATGTTGGACAAATATTCTATTCTCTAGATAAAGATAATAGCTTTTATCACTTTGGTATTGATAAGAACATTATGGGTAAAAGTAGAGTGAAATGTGCTTATGACCCAATTGAAATGGTTTTAAGTGAGAATGGAAGTGTACTAGTATTTTGTACGAAAACTAGTATACTTAGTCGTAAAATTTTTAAAGAATTTGAAAAGTATCTTCGTTTTTGTGAAGTATTATCTGATCCAGAGGCGTTGAAAATTATAGCTGAAATAGCTGATATCATTGGTGGTAGCGATGATATAAATGAAGATAGATATTCTGAAGTAATTAAATTTCTTAAAATAGGAGTTGTGACTCATCACGGTTCTATGCCTTTAAGAGTTAGAAGCTTAATTGAAAAGTTTACTAAATCAGGTTTTTGTAAAATTTGTTTTGCTACATCTACTTTAGAACAAGGGATAAATATGCCTTTTGATTTAGTTTATTTGAAGCATTTTACGGAATCAAAGCCGTTAGCTATAAAAAATATTATTGGGCGAGCAGGTCGAAGTACATTAGATAAGAAGTTTGATTATGGAACTGTAATTATCAGACATTCTAATATATCAGCTTTTCGAAAAATAATGCATAGTCCGAGTAAATTAAGAAGTAAATCATTATTAGATGAGACACTTTCAGGTAACTTGAGCGATTTGGAAGAATTTAGAAAATCAATTAATGACGGTAGTTTTTCAGATGAGTATAATTTAACGCCAAAACAGATTGAGGTATTGTCTAAAGATGATAGTTTAAGTCTAGCTCATAATATTATTGAATGTCTATTTATAGGTAATGATTTTAGAGAATTAAAGCAAATCGATAATAGAAAATTATCTAATGAATTTGAGAAAGTTTATGAGTTACATATCGGTAGAATATTATCCAATGGCGAAAAAGCTGTAATTGATACTAGTGTTCAAATAATGCTCTGGAGGATATTTGGAAAATCCTTCAAAGATATTTGTTTCTATAGGTATGCATATGTGAGTCGAAAAAAAGAAAGAGAAGATCCATCAGTTGATCATAGTGAATTAGATCCTAAATTTGTGATGCCTTGTAGTGATATTCCAAATAAGAGTTTGTCTGCATTTCCTCTTTTTCCTCAAGGAACCAAAGCGAATGATGTCAACTATGATTTAATTGTTTTTGATACTTATGACTATTTAGATAAGATTCTAAATTTTAGATTAGAAGATATATTTGTAGCTCTTTTCTATAAATACTTTGAAAAAACGGAAGATCTAAGAGCCGAAAAATTAGTCAAATTAATAAAATATGGTACCGATTCGGATAAACAGATATGGCTTCTGAGATATGGTTTTGATTTTGATGATGTCGAATGGATAGAACCATATGTTCAAAGTATAGATTCTACTGGCATTGAATTTGATAAAGAAATTTTACAGGAATCGGAAAAACGACTAAAAATAATTGGTAGGTACTATAATGGATAAATAAATCTGTTATAAGGAATAAAACTATTCACAATTTAAAGATTGTTTATGTTTTCTCATTGTTAGAAAATAATAAAGGTTACTAATTTTGAAATCCACAGATATGAACAAGAATCTAGGATACAAATGGTTTGAGATAATTTATTTTTCAAATCAGAAAGTTAGATTCATATCTTACTTAATTTAGGAAAGTATTTTTACTTCTGTAGAGAGTTGATGAGTAAGGATGGAGTAGGAGAAGAAAAATGAAAAAAATTTTTTCGATGTCAGAGCAAGAAATTTTAGATTTGATTCATATCACTATTGATCAGCTTACTAAATTAGTCGGAGGAAAAGTTCAGTATTGTACAAATATAGCTGAATGTCAGAATGAATCAAATTATTTTGTAGTAAATAACAATGTCGCAACAATCCATATTATGAGTAAGGATAATTCTGGTTATATTGTTCCACATTCATTGGAGCTAGCTAAGAGGCCCAAATGTGCGATATTTTATATCAATAAAAACGATTATAAAGATATTAAAAATCAAAAAGCGATAGTGGGTAAAAAGAAAAATCGTCCGAGTCTTGGAAATCCGGCGGGATGGGATAAAATAAATAGAATTAAAGACTATGATAGATACTTTCATCGAGGTCACATAATCGCTTATTCATTAGGTGGTGATAAAGAGATTCATGGTCATCCTTATAAAGCTTTGAAATCATTATTTACTCAAACTGCATGGAGTAATATGGGGAAAGCTACTAATAAGAACGGATTTGAAAATAAATTCAGTCAGTGGGATTTTGAAGAGAAAATTGTAGATGAACTGGAACAGAATTCGGTTTGTATTGCCTGTCGTCCTATTTATCGAAATAAAGCAGATAAGATTCCAATTGGAATACATATGCAGGCGGTAATAGAGAAAGAGTCTCTATTCAATGTCTTTATTCCTAATATTGATCCAAATATAAAAATAAATTATAAAAATTGCACATTTAAGTTAAATAAGTAATTGCATCCAAGTAAAATACAACTTTGTTTCCGTATTTCCTGGGAACTAGTAGAAAGTTAGGAGAAATATGGAAACTAACAACCAACGTGCCCTTTGTCAGCAACTCTGGGCGGAAAATAAATACCTTGTTTTGAGCCATTCCAGCAATATTTACAAGGACATTCGCCAGTATCTCAAGCAAGAAGTGGTGGAGGTGAGTCAGGTTCAAGAGATGATTGACCGTGCCTGCCAGATTCCGGAACACAGGGGTCAGGTTTGCAATGCCTTCCAGCATATTTGGGGCTATTTTAAAAAGCAAGCCAGCCTTGATGAGCGCAGAGACTATATGCTCTTGCTGGATCGCTATCGCTTTGGTCAAGCTTCCAAGGAGGACTTGATTGCTCAGACGAGAGAGTTGCTTGAACGTTACCCAAATGCTTATCTGCAACATTCTACCTTGCTGAAAGGAGACTCCCATGAGACTTTGGCATGAGGCTTTGATTTCACAACTTCCCCGTCCTCAGCTCTTGGGGCAACATCGAGAGTGCTGTGCCCTTCGTGGCAATGGCTGGGGCAGAAAGCATGCGACGGTGGACTATGTCTTTACCCACTCGCCTTATCGTCTCTATGCCTATCATGACTTGATCATGGAGGAGATGGCAGCCCGTGGCTACAAGGTCAGTCCAGAGTGGCTGGACAAGAACTACCGTGGCAAGACCTGCCCTTCTTATCAAGACTTAGCAGAGGAAAAGCTGAAAAGTCCTATCTATAGTGAGCATGACTATGCCTACTATGAGGAGTGTCTGGCAAATCTCCGTGACAAGGGGATAGAGCTGGAGTAATAGTAAGGATTATCTCCAATGGTTAACTCTTTTCTTAATTTTTTCGAATAATTAAAATGAGACCTTTAGAATGATTCTAAGGTCTTCTTTTTATAAATATTTGGATTTACTTTTATTAACTTTTGAGTTCTATTTATACGCCAAGAGCGAACGAAGTGAGCTTTTTGAGGATATTTTCCGCTATAGTGGTATTCTAGATAATAATTTTTTATTATCTAGAACGGGATTTTTGAGACACTCTGGCTCAAAAATTAGGGATGAAATTACGAAGTAATTTGCTCCCGTCCGCACTTTTCAAGGGGAATATCAAAATGAAGAAAAAGACATATAGTCTTTTCTAATACCAAGCCATAGGTAGCTTTCAATTCACTATTTTTTTGCGAAGAATATAACAACCTTGAAAGGTTACTAATCTATATCTACCAAAGGATTTGGGGAATCTTCTCCAAATCTTTTTTTGTGGTTTAAATCATGATATAGTTTCAAACTATATCAAAGCCTAATTTTTTACAATTATACAGACAGATTCTTTTCTGTTAAGATAGTTTCAACAACAATTTTTGGAGGACAAAACATGTCAACTACAATTATCGGTTTCCCTCGTTTGGGTGAATTCCGCGAATTAAAATTTACAACTGAAAAATACTTTAGAAAAGAAATCTCAGAAGAAGAACTCTTGGCTGCTGCGAAAGAATTGCGTGCAAAACACTGGAACATCGTCAAAGAAAAAGGCATCACTGAAATCCCATCAAATGACTTTTCTCACTATGACAACTTCCTAGATGCTGCTTTCCTTTTCAACGTAGTTCCTGCATCTGTTCAAAACTTGGAATTGTCTGATCTTGAACGTTACTTTGCTTTGGGACGCGGTTACCAAGGAGAAAAAGGGGATGTTCGTGCCCTTCCGATGAAGAAATGGTTCAACACTAACTACCACTACATCGTTCCTAAATTTGAAAAAGACACTCAAGTAAAATTGGCTGGTCACAAGATCTTCGATGAGTTCCAAGAAGCTAAAGAACTTGGTCTTAACACTCGTCCTGTCCTTGTAGGTCCATTCACTTTCCTTCAATTGTCAGACTATGAAGAAGGCGTGAAAGCAGAAGACTTCGTAGATAGCTTAGTAGCTGCTTACCAAGATGTTTTTGCTAAATTGGCTGAACTTGGTGCAACTCGTATCCAACTCGATGAAGCTGCTCTTGTCAAAGACTTGACAGAAGAAGAAAAAGCTCTCTTCTTGAACATCTACAACAAATTGTTGGCTGACAAAAAAGGTCTTGAAGTCTTGCTTCAAACTTACTTTGGTGACGTTCGTGACGTTTACGCTGACCTTGTGAAATTGCCAGTAGATGCGATCGGTCTTGACTTCGTTGAAGGTAAGAAAACTCTTGAACTCGTTAAAGGTGGATTCCCAGCTGACAAGACTCTCTATGCAGGTATTGTCAATGGTAAGAACATCTGGCGCAATAACTACGAAAAGAGCTTGGCTGTTCTTGAGCAAATCCCAGCTGAAAACATCGTTTTGACAAGCTCATGTTCACTTCTTCATGTGCCATTTACAACTGCTAATGAAGAATTTGAACCAGCTATCTTGAACCACTTTGCATTTGCAGTTGAAAAATTGGATGAGATCCGTGACTTGGATGCTATCCGCAACGGTCAAGGTGCAGAAGCTCTTGCAGCTAACAAAGAACTCTTTGCGACTGAACGTGTTGGTGAAAATGCGGAACTTCGTGCGCGTATCGCTGGATTGACAGACGCTGATTACACTCGTTTGCCAGCCTTTGCAGAACGTGAAGCTATCCAAGAAGATGCCTTCAAACTTCCAGCTCTTCCAACAACAACCATCGGTTCATTCCCTCAAACCAAGGAAGTTCGTGCTAAACGTTTGGCCTTCCGTAAGAGTGAATTGTCACAAGAAGAATACGATGCCTTCCTTGCTGAGACTATCGACGAATGGATTAAATGGCAAGAAGAAGTTGGATTTGACGTGCTTGTACACGGTGAATTCGAGCGTAATGACATGGTTGAGTACTTCGGTCAAAACTTGTCAGGTTACCTCTTCTCTAAGAATGGTTGGGTACAATCATACGGTATGCGTGGGGTTAAACCACCAATCATCTGGGGTGATGTGACTCGTCTCAACCCAATCACTGTGAAATGGTCTAGCTACGCACAAAGCCGTACTGACAAACCTGTTAAAGGTATGTTGACTGGACCTGTTACCATCCTTAACTGGTCATTCCCACGTGAAGACATCTCTATCAAGGATTCTACTCTTCAAATCGCTCTTGCTATCAAGGATGAAGTTCTTGACCTTGAAGCTGCAGGCGTGAAAATCATCCAAATCGACGAGGCTGCTCTTCGTGAGAAATTGCCACTCCGTCGTAGCGACTGGTACGAAGACTACCTTGACTGGGCTATTCCAGCCTTCCGCTTGGTACACTCAACAGTAGCACCAGATACACAAATCCACACTCACATGTGTTACTCAGAATTTACAGATATCATCCCAGCTATCGACAACATGGATGCGGACGTTATCTCATTTGAAGCTAGCCGTTCAAATCTTGAAATCTTGGACGAACTCAAAGCTCAAAACTTCCAGACAGAAGTGGGTCCTGGAGTTTACGATATCCACTCTCCTCGTGTGCCTAACGAAGGCGAAATCGACCACACAATCGAAGCTATCCTTGCTAAAGTACCAAGCAAGAAAGTATGGATCAACCCTGACTGTGGTTTGAAAACACGTGGTATCCCAGAAACGAAAGAAAGCTTGATCCGCCTTGTAGACGCTGCGAAAGCTGCGCGTGAGAAATTGTAAGAAAAGACAGTTCTCTCTACACGGTTGATCAGTAAGAAATCAACTAGAAAAGGTTCATACATATGTCACGTCAAACACCGTCCCTCTCATTTGAAGTTTTCCCTCCAAACCCAGAAGTAGGCAATGACAAAATTATTGCAGCCCTGAAAGATATGCAGGGCTTGGCACCACACTTCATCAGTGTGACCGCTAGTAATAATAAATTTAATATCAAAGAGACGACGGTTCGTTTGGCAGACTATATCCAAAATGACTTGGAGATCCCAACCATTGCTCACTTGCCAGCTATCTATTTGACTAAGGAAAAGGTGGCTGAGACTATTGCGGATTTGGATAAAGTTGGTGTTCAGAAAATCTTGGCTTTGCGTGGTGATATCATTCCAGGTGTTGAGCCACAGAAGGATTTCCGTTACGCCACAGACTTGATTGAGTTTATCAAGGAACAGGCACCACATTTTGATATCATTGGAGCTTGTTACCCAGAAGGGCACCCGGATTCGCCAAACCAAATCTCAGATATTCAAAATCTCAAGAAAAAAGTAGATGCAGGCTGTTCAAGTCTTGTCACTCAGCTATTCTTTGACAATGAGCGTTTCTACGATTTCCAAGACAAGTGTACCTTGGCAGGGATTGATGTTCCTATTCATGCAGGGATCATGCCAATCCTTAACCGTAACCAAGCGCTTCGTCTCTTGAAGACTTGTGAGAATATCCATCTCCCACGTAAATTTAAGGCTATCTTGGACAAGTATGAGAATGACCCTGAGTCACTCAGAGCAGCAGGACTTGCCTATGCTGTAGACCAAATCGTGGACTTGGTAACGCAAGACGTAGCAGGCGTGCATCTCTACACCATGAACAACGCAGACACTGCTCAGTACATTCACCAAGCAACCCATGCCTTGTTCAATCATCAACCTTAAAATAATCAAAAGCAAACCATTCTTCTTTTCATAGCAGAATGGTTCCTTTTTTATAGAAAAGACCGTACTTTTTAAGAAAAATATGATAAAATAGACTCTGTACGTACTTGATACAAAGATGAGGGTATTTAGGTTATAGAAGTTTGTTTAAAGTTGATTATTTTTTAAACAAAATCTGATAATGTGTGTCTCAAAAAACACGAACGGAGTGAGTATTTAAAAGATATTTCACGCTATAGTGAAATTACTTGGATTTCTAAAATCATCCACTGGATAATTTTACCTCCCGTCCGCACTGTTTCAGTGAAATATCAAAAAGATTCATAATAGAATTTTGGCCTCATTTCTTAGGAAAAAAGATAAGCTTCCTAGCACTCATCGAGTGCGGCGTCACCTTCCTATTTTTCTACAGAAATGTTCGGCAAGCCGAAACGTCCAAAATATCCTGATTTTTGTAGGCAAGGCGTATAATTTTATCAATCCAAAGGGGATTAAAATGACAAAACATGTTTTTCAAACGACTTTTGCGGGTCGTGAGTTGATCGTAGAGACTGGTCAGGTTGCTAAGCAAGCAAATGGCTCTGTTGTGGTACGTTACGGTGAGTCAACTGTCTTGACTGCTGCCGTTATGTCTAAGAAGATGGCAACTGGGGATTTCTTCCCGCTTCAAGTCAACTACGAAGAAAAAATGTATGCGGCTGGGAAATTTCCTGGTGGCTTTATGAAACGTGAAGGACGTCCTTCAACAGATGCGACCTTGACAGCGCGTTTGATTGACCGTCCAATCCGTCCAATGTTTGCGGAAGGTTTCCGTAACGAAGTGCAAGTCATCAACACTGTCCTTTCTTACGATGAAAATGCATCTGCACCAATGGCGGCTATGTTTGGTTCATCATTGGCACTTTCTATCTCAGATATTCCATTTGACGGCCCAATCGCTGGGGTACAAGTGGGTTATGTGGATGGCCAAATCATCATCAACCCGACTCAAGAACAAGCAGAGCAATCGCTTCTTGAATTGACAGTAGCAGGTACTAAACACGCCATCAACATGGTAGAGTCTGGTGCCAAAGAATTGTCAGAAGAAATCATGTTGGAAGCTCTTCTTAAAGGACACGAAGCTGTTAAAGAATTGATTGCCTTCCAAGAAGAAATCGTTGCGGCAGTTGGTAAAGAAAAAGCAGAAGTAGAATTGCTTCATGTAGATGCTAACTTGCAAGCTGAAATCATCGCAGCCTACAACAGTGACCTCCAAAAAGCAGTCCAAGTAGAAGAAAAATTAGCGCGTGAAGCTGCAACTCAAGCAGTGAAAGACCAAGTCACAGCAGTTTACGAAGAAAAATATGCAGACCACGAAGAATTTGACCGTATCATGCGTGATGTAGCTGAAATCTTGGAACAAATGGAACACGCAGAAGTGCGCCGTTTGATCACAGAAGACAAGGTTCGTCCTGATGGTCGTAAGGTCGATGAAATCCGTCCTTTGGATGCGGTTGTTGACTTCGTTCCCCGTGTGCACGGTTCAGGTCTCTTTACTCGTGGACAAACTCAAGCTCTTTCTATCTTGACTTTGGCGCCAATGGGTGAAACGCAAATCATCGATGGTTTGGATCCAGAGTACAAGAAACGCTTTATGCACCACTATAACTTCCCTCAATACTCTGTAGGGGAAACTGGACGTTACGGTGCTCCAGGTCGTCGTGAAATTGGTCACGGTGCTCTTGGGGAGCGTGCTCTTGCTCAAGTATTGCCAAGCTTGGAAGAATTCCCATACGCTATCCGTCTGGTAGCAGAAGTCTTGGAATCAAACGGTTCTTCATCTCAAGCATCTATCTGTGCGGGAACTCTTGCCCTTATGGCAGGTGGTGTGCCAATCAAGGCACCAGTAGCAGGGATTGCTATGGGACTTATCTCAGATGGTAACAACTACACCGTATTGACAGATATCCAAGGTTTGGAAGACCACTTTGGAGATATGGACTTCAAGGTTGCAGGTACTCGCGACGGGATTACAGCCCTTCAAATGGATATCAAGATTCAAGGGATTACTGCAGAAATCTTGACGGAAGCTCTTGCTCAAGCCAAGAAAGCTCGTTTTGAAATCCTTGATGTGATTGAAGCTACTATTCCAGAAGTGCGTCCAGAATTGGCTCCAACTGCACCGAAAATTGATACCATCAAGATTGATGTTGACAAGATCAAGATTGTCATCGGTAAGGGTGGAGAAACCATCGATAAGATCATCGCTGAAACAGGCGTTAAGATTGACATCGACGAAGAAGGAAATGTATCTATCTACTCTAGCGACCAAGATGCCATCAACCGTGCTAAAGAAATCATTGCTGGTTTGGTTCGTGAAGCTAAAGTGGACGAAGTCTACCATGCCAAAGTTGTTCGTATCGAGAAATTTGGTGCCTTTGTCAACCTCTTTGACAAGACAGATGCCCTCGTACACATCTCTGAAATGGCTTGGACTCGTACTAATAATGTAGAAGATTTAGTTCAAATTGGTGATTTTGTAGATGTGAAGGTTATTAAGATCGATGAAAAAGGTCGTGTAGATGCTTCTATGAAGGCACTCTTACCACGTCCGCCAAAACCTGAACGTTCAGAAGAAAAAGGGGATAAAGGTCATCGTCATGGCGATCGTCCTCGTCACCACCACAAGGACCACAAACCTAAGAAAGAAACTACAGAAACACCAAAAGACTCAGAATAAGAAAGGAGAAATGTATGGGATGGTGGCGTGAAACCATTGATATCGTCAAAGAAAATGATCCAGCGGCTCGCACTACCTTGGAAGTCTTGCTGACTTATCCGGGTGTCAAAGCCTTGGCTGCTCACCGTCTCTCTCATTTTCTCTGGAAACACGGCTTTAAGCTTTTAGCTCGCATGCATAGCCAGTTTTGGCGTTTTTGGACTCAGATTGAGATTCACCCTGGAGCTCAGATCGAATCAGGTGTCTTTATTGACCATGGGGCAGGACTTGTGATTGGGGAAACAGCTATTGTTGAAAAAGGTGTTCTTCTCTACCATGGGGTTACTCTTGGTGGGACAGGTAAGGATAGTGGCAAACGCCATCCGACCGTTCGTAAAGGAGCGCTCATTTCTGCTCATGCCCAAGTCATCGGACCTGTAGAAATCGGTGAAAATGCCAAAGTCGGTGCCGCTGCGGTTGTTGTAGCAGATGTTCCTAGTGATGTGACGGTTGTCGGCATTCCTGCTAAGATTGTCCGAGTTCACGGGCAAAAGGATGAACCAACCATTCACGAAGTCGAAGAAAAACGTGAATACTACGTCAATAAACTTGAGCATGCTAGAGAAGCCAGCCACAGGTCGTCTGGTTTATAGAGGATACCTATATGATTCAAGCAAGAAACAAGTTAAGCCAAGAGGAGCTATCTGAAGCGAAAAAACTAATTAACTGTTGCCAAGCCTATGATGGAACTTATCGTGATCCTTATCTTTCTAATATGCTCAATTTTAACCCCGATATGCCCGCCTTTTTCCTTTATTATGAAAAAGGTGAACTTGTTGGCCTATTAACCGTCTATGCAGATGACCAAGATGTGGAAGTAGCGATCCTGGTCCACCCTAATCATCGTCGTCAAGGAATTGCGCGGGCTTTGTATAGAAGTTTTGAGAAAGAAACGGCATCTTATCCAATTGAGTCTGTGACTTTTCAGACAGAGCGTGTTTTTCTAGAGCGCCATCCTGATTTTGTCAACAACTGGGGACTGGTCGAGGATGAAGAGACAGAGACCTGGTTAGGTAAGGATAGAAGACCTTATCCGTTAGCAACTGTTTCCAATCTGGACGTTTTGTTAGCAGATCGTTCCTATCAGGATCAAATTAGTCAGTTAAAATTTCAGGCATTTTCAGAGGAACATGAATCTAGAGAAGTTGTGGATAGATATGTCGCTGAAGCTCTGAAAGATCCAGAAAGTCGCTTATATATTTTATTAAAAGACGATCAGGTTATTGGAACTTGCACGGTTGATTTATCAAGCGATACGAATTACTTCTACGGTTTAGCAATATCGGAACCTGAACGTGGAAAAGGCTATGGAAGCTACTTAGCAAAATCCCTCGTCAACAAACTGATTGAGCAAAATGACAAGGAGTTTCAGATTGCCGTGGAAGATAGCAATGTAGGTGCCAAACGTTTGTATGAAAAGATTGGCTTTGTTAAACAGACCCAGGTGGTTTATCTGAATGCGAAAGAGTAATAAATGCTATTAGAAGAATTTGAAAATGTACCTGCTGTTATCGAGCCAACTGATCGAAGCCTCCTTAGTGGTGGAGAAATCTGTGATACGATTATTTTATCTTTTAATGGAGAAATCGTTGAACGAGTAAAGCAGTTTGAAGATGTTTACGAAGGTGGCTATCTAACCAATCTAAATGGTAGATTTCCATGGTATATCTATGAAAAAGATGGGAGTAAGGTAGCAGTTGCTATCGCTCTTATTGGAGCTCCAATGGTTGTTGGACTCTTAGAAGAACTCAAAGCAAGAGGATTTAAGAACTTTATTGTTTTGGGTTCTTGCGGAGTTCTAGATCAGTCTATTCAGGCAGATAAGATTATCCTACCAAGTTCAGCTCTACGTGATGAAGGTACAAGTTACCATTACGCTCCTGCAAGTGATGAAATAGCTTATGATGAAACTCTACTCTTAACCATAGAAGAAGCTTTAAACAAATCTGATATTGAGCACATTCGAACAAAGGCTTGGACCACAGATGCTTTCTATCGTGAAACAGCTGATAAGGTCAAACGTAGACTAGTAGCAGGTGCGACTGTTGTAGATATGGAAGCCTCAGCAATCATGGCTTGGGCACAATTTCGACAAGCAAAAGTTTATCAATTTTTTTATACAGCTGATTATGTTGACCATCATAATCATGAGTGGGATGCAAGATACGAAGAAAGAAAAGCAGATGCTATGACTTTCTTTGAGATAGCATTAGTAATTGCTAGAGAGTTGGATTGAAACGACTCTTTACGATAAACAAGACACAGAAAGGAGTCAGTGAGTGATTAAAATCTATGACACCATGTCTCGTGATTTGCGAGATTTTGTCCCAATCGAGGACGGCAAGGTTAAGATGTATGTCTGTGGGCCAACTGTATACAATTATATCCACGTGGGGAATGCCCGTTCGACAGTAGCCTTCGATACCATTCGTCGCTACTTTGAGTATCGTGGCTATGAGGTTGCCTATATTTCTAACTTTACGGATGTGGATGATAAGATTATCAACCGTGCCAAGGAAGAAGGCATCACGCCTCAAGAAGTAGCGGATAAGTACATCGCTGCCTTCCGTGAAGACGTGACGGCTCTTGGTGTTAAGCCTGCGACTCGCAATCCGCGTGTAGTGGAGTTTATGGCTGATATCATCCGCTTTGTCTCTGACCTGATTGAAAAAGGCTATGCCTATGAAAGTCAAGGGGATGTCTATTTCCGTGTGGAAAAATCCCACAACTATGCTAAGTTAGCCAATAAAACCCTAGAAGACTTGGAGCTAGGAGCTTCAGGTCGCACCGATGAAGAAACGGCTCGTAAGGAAAATCCTGTGGACTTTGCCCTCTGGAAAGCAGCCAAACCAGGTGAGATTTCTTGGGACAGTCCTTGGGGACCTGGTCGTCCGGGCTGGCATATCGAATGTTCGGTTATGTCAACGGAGATTTTGGGTGACACTATCGATATTCACGGTGGTGGAGCTGACCTTGAGTTTCCACACCACACCAACGAAATAGCCCAGTCAGAAGCCAAGACAGGTAAGACCTTTGCTAACTACTGGATGCACAATGGTTTTGTCAACATTGACAATGTCAAGATGTCCAAGTCTTTGGGTAACTTTATTACGGTACACGATGCCCTCGAAACGATCGACGGTCAAGTATTGCGTTTCTTCTTTGCGACTCAGCATTACCGCAAACCTATCAACTTTACGGAAAAGGCTGTGCGTGATGCCGAGACCAATCTCAAGTATCTCAAGAACACTTACGAGCAACCATTTACTGCAACTGTAGATGCAGAGGAATTGCTAGTTTTTAAAGATAAGTTTGTAGCTGCTATGGATGAGGATTTCAATACGGCTAATGGAATCACAGTCGTCTTTGAAATGGCCAAGTGGATCAACTCAGGCAACTATGATGCAACGGTTAAGGAAGCTCTTGCAGCCATGTTAGAGGTCTTTGGTATTGTCTTTGTCGAGGAAGTTTTGGATGAAGAGATTGAAGCCTTGATTCAAAAACGTCAAGAAGCGCGTGCCAATCGTGATTTTGCGACAGCTGACCAAATCCGTGACCAACTGGCTGCTCAAGGGATTAAGCTACTGGATACCAAGGATGGAGTGAGGTGGACACGTGATTGATGTCAATCTCATTAACGGGATTGCTCTAGCCTTTGAAGGAGATGCGGTGTATTCAATGTATATTCGTCGCCATCTCATTCTTAAAGGCATGACCAAGCCCAATAAACTCCACCAAGAGGCAACCAAGTATGTGTCGGCCAAGGCTCAGGCACGCTTGATTTCCCTTATGTTAGAAGAAGAAGTCCTAACGGAAAAGGAAGAAGAAATCTATAAACGGGGCCGTAACACCAATAGCCATACCAAGGCAAAGAACGCAGATGTTGTCACCTACCGTATGTCTACAGGTTTTGAAGCGGTCATGGGTTATCTTCATATGACTGAAAATGTGGAGCGCCTTGAAACCTTGATTTCTTGGTGTATCCAAAAAGTGGAGGGCTAGGAATGATTGCAAAAGAATTACTAGATTGGTTTCCACAAGCTCAAATCGTAGATCAGCCAATTGATAAGGAAGGTTTTCTTACGCTACCAGTTTCCTCGCAACAGTGGATTTTACTGGAGGAAGTTGGGCTAAGTGAACGTGAGAAACAGTTGGTAGCTCTCTTAACCCAGCAGGAGAAAACGATCTCGCTCAATCCTTGGTATAGTTATTTGATTGAGGGCAAGGGACAAGCACCGCAAAGCTTTAAAAAGCTACAAGTTGTCTATTGTCACCTTTCCTATTACCAACAGGAAAACTTGACTTCTTGGTTGGATATGATGAGAACCCTCTTTCCTAATTGCGAGACAGTGCTTCAGGTGGGAGCTCAGGATTACCTATTTGTTCTCCAACAGGATAAATACACTTCTGTTCGCTCTATCTTGACAGATACCTTGGAAGCCGTAGAGTACGACTTTGGGGTTCGCTTATCCATCATGCTGGGGCAGGTCTGGTCGCAAACAGGAAATCAGAGTTTGACAGATCTCATCAAAGCAGAACGTGACTTGTTTAAAAACTGGTGGCGTCAAGGTCATCAAGGATTCCATACATTTTCTCAGCTCTACCTTTGGAGTATGGGTGAAAAAATGGTGGATCTTGGTTTGATAAAAGATTATCTCCACCAGATGATTTTGGATCAGGATCAAATCCAGGAAATCATTCTCTCCTTATGGGAAAATAGTGCAGTCCTAACTAAAACAGCACAACAACTGTATTTGCACCGCAATTCTCTCCAATACAAGATTGATAAATGGGAAGAGTTGACAGGACTACAGTTGAAAGAATTGACAGATTTGACCTTGTGTTATCAATTGATTTTACCAGATATTATTTAAAGTTTTGTGCAAGTTGCACAGAACTTTTTTATTTTTTTGGTCACCTTGCCATAGAAATGTAAAGCGTTTTCATTTATAATAAAACTATCAAAAATTAAAGGAGTTCACCGAAATGGTAGAATTAAATCTTAAAAACATTTACAAAAAATATCCAAACAGCGAACACTACTCAGTTGAAGACTTCAACTTGGACATCAAAGACAAAGAATTTATCGTTTTCGTAGGACCTTCAGGATGTGGTAAATCAACTACTCTCCGTATGATTGCAGGTCTTGAAGACATCACAGAAGGTACTGCATCTATCGATGGCGTTGTTGTCAATGACGTAGCTCCAAAAGACCGTGACATCGCCATGGTATTCCAAAACTACGCTCTTTACCCACACATGACTGTATACGATAACATGGCTTTCGGTTTGAAATTGCGTAAATACAGCAAAGACGACATCGACAAACGTGTACAAGAAGCAGCAGAAATTCTTGGATTGAAAGAATTCTTGGATCGTAAACCAGCTGACCTTTCAGGTGGTCAACGTCAACGTGTTGCCATGGGTCGTGCGATCGTCCGTGACGCTAAGGTATTCTTGATGGACGAACCTTTGTCAAACTTGGATGCAAAACTTCGTGTATCTATGCGTGCTGAAATCGCTAAAATCCACCGTCGTATCGGAGCTACAACTATCTACGTAACTCACGACCAAACAGAAGCGATGACACTTGCAGACCGTATCGTTATCATGTCAGCTACTAAAAACCCTGCTGGTACAGGTACTATCGGACGTGTTGAACAAATCGGTACTCCTCAAGAAGTTTACAAAAACCCAGTTAACAAATTCGTAGCAGGATTTATCGGAAGCCCAGCTATGAACTTCATCAACGTTAAATTGAACGGTGACCGCATTGTTGCTGATGGATTTACTTTGAAAGTTCCAGAAGGTGCTTTGAAAGTTCTTCGTGAAAAAGGTTACGAAGGTAAAGAATTGATCTTCGGTATCCGTCCAGAAGACGTGAATGCAGAACCTGCTTTCCTTGAAACATTCCCAGAATCAGTTGTGAAAGCAACTATCTCTGTATCAGAATTGCTTGGTTCAGAATCTCACCTATACTGCCAAGTTGGTAAAGATGAATTCGTTGCTAAAGTTGATGCACGTGACTACTTGCAAGCTGGTGCAACGGTTGAACTTGGATTTGACTTGAACAAAGCTCACTTCTTCGACGTAGAAACTGAAAGAACAGTTTACTAAGATAGATTTTAATCAACCAACACTACTAGACTTTCTCTAGTAGTGTTTTTTAGAGTTCAGCAAAGTCTTACGGAATGGGCTTTTCTAGTTTTCATATTGACCAAAAAGTGTTAAAATGGTAGGAAGAACTGGAGAGTATGCATGCCAAAAGAAGTAATTTATTCAGGCGATGAAGTCGTCGCTTTAACGCAAAAATATTTATCGAAAGAAGATGTGGCTTTTGTACACAAGGCTTTGGTTTATGCTGTAGAATGCCATAGTGGGCAGTATCGTAAATCAGGCGAGCCTTACATCATCCATCCTATTCAGGTAGCAGGTATTTTGGCTAAACTTAAGCTAGATGCTGTCACTGTTGCCTGTGGTTTTTTGCATGACGTGGTAGAAGACACAGATGCTACTTTGGATGACTTAGAGCGCGAATTTGGTCATGATGTTCGAGTGATTGTAGACGGTGTTACCAAGCTTGGTAAGGTCGAATACAAGTCTATAGAAGAGCAGTTGGCTGAGAATCACCGCAAGATGCTTATGGCCATGTCAGAGGATATCCGCGTTATCTTGGTCAAACTCTCTGACCGCCTGCACAATATGCGTACCCTCACGCATCTTCGTAAGGACAAGCAAGAACGTATTTCCCGAGAAACCATGGAAATCTACGCACCACTTGCTCACCGTCTGGGGATTTCAAGTGTTAAGTGGGAACTAGAGGATCTTTCCTTCCGTTACCTCAATCCGACAGAGTTTTACAAGATAACTCATATGATGAAGGAGAAACGTCAAGAACGTGAAGCCTTGGTCGATGAAGTTGTGACGAAACTCGAGGAGTATTCATCTGAACGCAATCTTACAGGAAAAATCTATGGCCGTCCTAAGCATATCTACTCTATTTACCGTAAAATGCAGGACAAGAAAAAACGCTTTGAGGAGATCTATGACCTGATTGCCATTCGCTGTATCCTAGATACTCAGAGTGATGTCTATGCCATGTTGGGTTACGTCCATGAGCTATGGAAACCAATGCCAGGACGTTTCAAGGATTATATTGCCAATCGTAAGGCCAATGGTTACCAGTCTATCCATACGACTGTTTATGGACCAAAAGGACCGATCGAGTTCCAGATCCGTACCAAAGAAATGCACGAGGTTGCTGAGTACGGGGTTGCGGCTCACTGGGCCTACAAAAAAGGAATGAAAGGTCAAGTTAATAGCAAGGAATCTGCCATTGGGATGAACTGGATCAAGGAGATGATGGAGCTTCAAGACCAGGCGGATGATGCCAAAGAATTTGTTGATACTGTCAAAGAAAACTATCTAGCCGAAGAGATTTATGTCTTTACCCCAGATGGAGCGGTTCGTTCTCTTCCAAAGGATTCTGGACCGATTGACTTTGCCTATGAGATTCATACCAAGATTGGGGAAAAAGCGACTGGTGCCAAGGTTAATGGCCGTATGGTTCCTTTGACTACCAAGCTGAAAACGGGTGACCAGGTTGAAATCATCACCAATCCAAATTCATTTGGACCAAGCCGCGACTGGCTCAATATGGTTAAGACCAGCAAGGCCCGTAACAAAATTCGTCAATTCTTTAAAAACCAGGATAAAGAATTGTCCATTAATAAAGGCCGTGAAATGCTGATTAATCAGCTCCAAGAAAACGGCTATGTGGCCAATAAATTTATGGACAAGCGCCACATGGATGAAGTCCTTCAAAAAACCAGCTACAAGACAGAAGAAGCTCTCTTTGCAGCCATTGGTTTTGGAGAAATCGGAGCCATTACTGTCTTTAACCGTTTGACGGAAAAAGAACGTCGTGAAGAAGAGCGTGCCAAGGCTAAGGCAGAAGCTGAAGAACTGGTCAAGGGTGGCGAAGTCAAGGTAGAGAATAAGGATACGCTTAAGGTGAAGCATGAGGGTGGAGTTGTCATCCAAGGTGCTTCTGGGCTCTTGGTCCGGATTGCCAAATGTTGTAACCCTGTTCCAGGTGATGATATCGTCGGTTATATTACCAAGGGTCGCGGAGTTGCCATCCACCGTGTGGACTGTATGAACCTTCGTTCACAGGAAAACTATGAGCAACGTCTGCTAGATGTTGAATGGGAAGACCAATTCTCAACCAAGGAATATATGGCTCATATCGATATCTATGGACTCAACCGTTCTGGCCTTTTGAATGATATCTTGCAAGTCCTATCAAACACAACTAAGAATATCTCTTCGGTTAATGCCCAACCGACCAAGGATATGAAATTTGCCAATATCCATGTATCCTTTGGAATTTCTAACCTTTCAATGTTGACAACTGTGGTTGATAAGATTAAGAGTGTACCAGAAGTCTACTCAGTCAAACGGACCAATGGTTAAGTATGATCGATACAGTCAGAAAGGATTTCTATGAAAATCATCGTTCAGCGAGTCAAGGAAGCCCAGGTTTCTATTGAGGGGCAGATTCATGGTCAAATCAAACAAGGACTCTTGCTCTTAGTGGGTGTTGGACCTGAGGATCAGCAAGAGGATTTGGAGTATGCAGTCAGAAAACTGGTCAATATGCGAATCTTTTCAGATGACGAAGGCAAGATGAACCTATCTGTCAAGGATATCCAAGGAGAAATTCTCTCCATCTCTCAATTCACTCTGTTTGCCGATACCAAAAAAGGCAATCGTCCAGCCTTTACAGGCGCCGCTAAACCAGATATGGCTGAGGCCTTCTATCAAGATTTTAACCAGGAACTAGCCAAAGAGGTTCCTGTTGAAACAGGTGTCTTCGGAGCAGATATGCAGGTAGAACTGGTCAATGATGGGCCGGTAACTATCATCCTTGATACAAAAAATAGATAAGAAAAACCAAGCTTGTTAGCTTGGTTTTTTGTGACGGATTTAGTTCATCTTTTCAACATAGAGCTGTTTGGCGATTTCTAGACTTACCAAGAGTTCTTCATTGTTGTGAATTAAAGTAAAGGTATTAGAGAAATCATCAAACTGTTGAACTTGGAGTTTGTCTCCGATATTGATGCCATGTTTTTCCAGATATTTTAGGAGTTCAAAACTATCATGAACGCGAGTCAGAAGATAGGTTCCAGCTTCTTTGGTTTCTGATAGTGGTAGGTTGTTGATTTCAATCAAAAGCTCTCCTTTAGCAGGAATGGTACCACCGTGAGGGCAAGTTTTTGGGAAACCTAGCATACTTTCTAATCTCTCTACAAAAAAGTCTGAAACGGTATGTTCTAATACTTCAGCTTCCTCATGAATTTGGTCACTGGTATAGTCTAGATGGTGGACCAGAAAAACCTCAATCAGACGATGTTTACGATAAAGTTCTGATACAAGTGTTAGACCAATATCGGTTAGCAAGTATCCTTTTTTCTTATCTTTTAAGATGAGATTTTCAGACTGCAAGCGCTTAATCATTTCAGTTACAGCTGGAGGAGATACCTGCATTCGAGCAGCAATTTCCTTATTGGTAATCTTAGGAACATCCATGCCAATCTCATAAATACATTTTAAGTAGTCTTCTTTATTTGGTGTCATTCGCATTTCCTTGTTTATTATCTTCATCTAGTATACCAAAAAAGAGGCTGGGACAAAAGTCTTAGCCTCTCAATTATCTTTGGATTGTCGAGCAAAACGCAGTGGTTGAGTGGACTCTACTACGCTGATTTCATCAGCTTTTACAGTCCTACTCAACTGTGCGGAGGTGGGACAACGAAATCGAATTCTAACGAATTACCGATTTCTGTCCCACTCTCTATTGATACAAGAGCTTGACTTAGTTGAGTTCTTTTGCAGCTGCAATAGCGGCTTCAAAGTCTGGTTCGCTGTTGATATTGTCTACGTATTCAACGTAGCGGATGGTATTATCGGTATCGAGAACAAAAACTGCGCGTGCAAGCAGATGCCATTCATTGATTAAGAGGGCGTAATCTCGTCCAAAGGAGTGGTCGAAGTAGTCTGAAAGCATGATGGCGTTCTCAATTCCTTCAGCCCCACACCAGCGTTTTTGAGCAAAGGGGAGGTCCATAGATACCGTTAGGACAACAGTGTTGTCTAAGCTAGCCAATTCTTGGTTAAATCGACGAGTCTGTAGCGAGCAGATATCTGTATCGATAGAAGGAATGACACTCAATATTTTTTTCTTGCCTTCAAAGTCAGCCAGTGTTTTTTTAGAGAGGTCAGTCGTTGTGAGAGAGAAATCAAGTGCTTTGTCTCCTACTTGTAGTTGTTTTCCTGTAAACGTAACAGGGTTTCCGAGGAATGTAGTCATAAGCTACTCCAATCTTTTTTCTTTCATTTTACATTAAACGTTCAGACTTTTCCAATAGTTTGACCGAAAATTGATTAGACAAAAAACGCCAATACAAGGAGAATGACGTTTTTTAAATGTTTATTTTGCCAATCCTTCAGCAATCTTTTCAAGGTTGTATTTCATCATGTTGTAGTAGCTGTCGCCTTCTTTACCTTCTTCAGCGATTGAGTCCGTAAAGATTTGAGCATAGATTGGGATGTTTGTGTCTTGTGAAACAGTCTTCATTGGACGATCATCGACACTGGATTCAACAAATAGTGATGGAACTTTCATTTGGCGAAGTTTTTCAACCAAAGTCTTGATTTGGTCAGGTGTTCCTTCTTCTTCAGTATTGATTTCCCAGATGTAAGCACTTGGGACACCGTAAGCTTTAGAGAAGTATTTGAAGCATCCTTCGCTGGTTACGATGAGTTTCTTGTCCGCATCAATAGCGTTAAATTTCTCTTTGGCTTCCTTGTCAAGCTTGTCTAGTTTTTCAGTGTATTCTTTGAGATTCTTTTCGTAGAATTCCTTGTTGCTAGGGTCTTTGGCGATGAGTTGCTTAGCAATATTTTGAGCATAGATGATCCCATTTTCAAGATTGAGCCAAGCGTGTGGGTCTTCTTTCCCTTTTTCATTTTCCCCTTCTAGGTAGATGACATCAACGCCTTCACTAACTGCAAAGTAGTCCTTGTTTTCAGTTTTCTTAGCATTCTCAACTAATTTTGTAAACCAGGCATTTCCACCTGTTTCAAGGTTGATACCATTGTAGAAAATTAAGTCGGCTTGCGAAGTTTTCTTGACGTCTTCTGGTAGTGGCTCGTACTCGTGTGGATCTTGTCCTACAGGCACGATACTATGAAGATCAATCTTGTCTCCTGCGATATTTTTAGTAATATCAGCGATGATAGAGTTAGTTGCTACAACCTTTAGTTTTTGGTTTGTAGATGCTGTGTCTTTTTTTCCGCTAGCACAGGCAGCTAATCCAATGATAGCAAGAAAAAGAACAAGCAATGTACCTAATTTTTTCATTATATTCCTCCAGAGGGGCTCCCTCATTATTGTTTGATTTTTTTATTTTTCAGCTTCAGATAACGTTGTTTTGGTGCGATAAAGAAACTGATGAGAAAGAAACTTGCAGATGTCAGCACGATACTTGAACCTGCAGCCAGGTTAAAGCTATAACCGATAAAAAGTCCCAAGACAGAAGCTAGAGCTCCCAAGCCTGATGAAAGAAAAATCATGGTCTTTAGACTATTGGCGTAAAGATAAGCTGTCGCGGCTGGAGTAATCAGCATGGCTACGATAAGGATGGTTCCGACACTTTGCATAGCAGTCACTGACACCAAAGTCAAGAGTATCATGAGTAGATAGTGGTAGAAATTAACTGGCATGCCCATAGCTTTGGCTAGGAGTTCATCAAAGGATGTAATCAAGAGTTGCTTGAAGAAAATCCCGATAATCAAGAGAATGAGAGCTCCCATACCGATGGTAATATACATGTCTATGTCTTGCACAGCTAAGATATTCCCAAAGAGAATATGGAAGAGGTCAGTCGAGCTTTTAGCCACACTAATCAAGATAATGCCCAGAGCCAATAAAGATGAAAAGGTAATCCCAATGGCAGTGTCACTCTTGATAATAGAGTTCCCCTTGATGTAGGTGATGATGACAGAGGCAAGCAGTCCAAAGATGATAGCACCAATAAAGAAGTCAATTCCTAAAATAAAAGAAAGAGCTACACCAGGTAAGACAGCGTGCGAGATAGCATCTCCCATAAGGGACATACCACGGAGAATGATAAAGCATCCGACCGCTCCAGCAACAATACCAATCACAACAGCTGTAATCAAGGCATTTTGGAGAAAGTGGAAGTTCTGCAATCCATCTATAAATTCTGCAATCATAGGTCACCTCCATTGAAAAAGAGTCGGTCACCATAAGCTTGTTTGAGATTGGCTTGGGTGAAGGTCTCCTTTGTTGGACCAAAGGCAATTAGCTCCTTGTTGAGAAGGAGTACCTGGTCAAAATAATGGGCAACCTTGCCGAGGTCATGGTGAACGATAAGGACAGTCTTGCCAGCTTTTTTAAGTTCTCTCAGCGTGTTCATGATGATCTCTTCACTGACAGAGTCAATCCCCACAAAGGGCTCGTCTAAGAGAATATAATCAGCATCTTGAACTAGACAACGGGCAATCAAGACACGCTGGAATTGGCCACCAGAGAGTTGACTAATCTGACGATCTGCGTAGTCAGAAAGTCCAACAATTTCTAGTGCTTCAGCCACCTTTTGCCAGTGGTTTGCTTTTAAAGTGTGAAAGAGTGGAATGGATGGATAGAGTCCCAGAGAGACACATTCTTTTACCTTGATAGGGAAGTTGTAGTCGATATGAATTTTTTGCTCGACATAGGCAACTTTCTTAAGAGATTTTTTCATTTCTTTATCTTCGATAAAAGCATGTCCTTCATGTGGGATAATGCCCAGCATACCTTTTAATAATGTTGATTTCCCGGCGCCGTTTGGACCAATAATTCCGGTAATCGTTGGTCCTTGGAGCACTAGTGAAATATCCTTTAGTGCCAACGTTTCTTTGTAGGAGACACTGAGGTTTTCGATACGTATCATACAGTTGTATTCCTCCTGGATTTTAATATACCTTAATTTTATTTTTAAGTCAAGTTAATTTTGATAAAAATTTAAAATATTAATGTTGAAATCAAATAGGAGGAGACGGCATTTTTAATTGCATTCCCCAGGGATTTTTGCTAAGCTAAGAATAAGTGAAATTAGGAAAGCGAGAACAAGATGACACGTTATCAAGATGATTTTTATGATGCCATAAATGGTGAGTGGGAAAAGACTGCTGTTATTCCAGCAGATAAATCGAGAACAGGTGGTTTTATCGACCTTGACGAAGAAATTGAAGAGTTGATGCTAACGACGACGGACAAGTGGTTGGCAGGAGAAGATGTGCCAGAAGATGCCATCTTAGCAAACTTTGTCAAGTACCACAGCATGGTGAGAGATTTCGATAAGCGAGAAGCAGATGGAATTGAGCCAGTCCTTCCTTTATTGAAGGAATACCAGAATTTAGAGAGTTTTGCGGATTTCGCAGGTAAACTAGCAGCATTTGAATTAGCTGGTAAACCAAACTTCCTTCCATTTGGAGTATCACCAGACTTTATGGATGCTAGAACCAATGTTCTCTGGGCTAGTGCTCCAGGAACTATCTTGCCTGATACAACCTACTATGCGGAAGACCATCCTCAGCGTGAGGAATTATTGAACCTTTGGAAAGAAAGTACTTCTAATCTCCTCAAAGCCTATAACTTCTCAGATGAAGAAATCGAAGATCTTTTAGAGAAACGATTGGAATTGGACCGCCGTATCGCAGCTGTTGTACTTTCAAACGAAGAGAGTTCAGAATATGCCAAACTTTACCATCCTTATTCTTATGAAGATTTCAAAAAGTTTGCGCTTGCCCTACCTCTCGATGACTTCTTCCAAGCTGTGATTGGACAAACTCCAGATAAGGTTATCGTAGATGAAGAACGTTTCTGGCAAGCAGCAGAGCAATTTTATAGTGAGGAAGCTTGGCCTTTACTCAAGGCAAGCTTGATCTTGAGTGTGGTCAATCTTTCGACTAGTTATCTGACAGATGAGATTCGTATCTTGTCAGGTGCCTACGGACGAGCTCTTTCAGGAGTTCCAGAGGCTCAAGACAAACGCAAGGCAGCTTACCACTTAGCTCAAGGACCTTTTAAACAAGCTCTCGGCCTTTGGTATGCCCACGAAAAATTCTCTCCAGAAGCCAAGGCGGACGTAGAGAAAAAAGTGGCGACCATGATTGACGTTTATAAGGAACGTTTGGCTAAAAATGACTGGCTGACTCCTGAAACTCGAGAAAAAGCCATCGTCAAACTTAATGTCATCAAACCTTATATCGGTTATCCAGAAGAGCTACCAGCTCGCTATAAGGACAAGGTAGTGGATGAATCTGCTAGCCTCTTTGAGAATGCCCTAGCCTTTGCGCGTGTGGAAATCAAGCACAGCTGGAGCAAGTGGAATCAGCCGGTTGACTACAAGGAGTGGGGAATGCCTGCTCATATGGTCAATGCCTACTACAATCCACAAAAGAACTTGATTGTCTTCCCAGCTGCTATCTTACAGGCACCATTCTATGACTTGCATCAGTCATCTTCTGCCAACTATGGTGGTATCGGTGCGGTTATTGCCCATGAAATTTCTCACGCCTTTGATACTAATGGAGCTTCCTTTGATGAAAATGGTAGCCTCAAGGACTGGTGGACAGAGAGCGATTATGCAGCCTTTAAAGAAAAAACACAGAAGGTTATCGACCAGTTTGATGGCCAAGAATCTTACGGTGCAAAAATCAATGGGAAACTAACCGTGTCCGAAAACGTTGCCGACCTTGGAGGAATCGCTGCAGCGCTAGAAGCTGCTAAGAGAGAGCCAGATTTCTCAGCTGAAGAGTTCTTCCATAACTTTGCACGTATCTGGCGTATGAAAGGTCGCCCAGAGTTGATGAAACTCATGGCTAGCGTCGACGTACACGCTCCAGCTAAACTCCGTGTTAACGTCCAAGTGCCAAACTTTGATGACTTCTTTACGACCTATGATGTCAAAGAAGGCGACGGAATGTGGCGTTCACCAGAAGACCGTGTGATTATTTGGTAATCAAAAAACCAAGGATGATTGTCCTTGGTTTTTATGTTTTAGAAAAATGGATTGAAAGTTTTTTCGTGAGCGATGGTCGTAGCCGGACCATGTCCTGGATAGACATCGTAGTTTGGAAGGGTGAAGAGCTGGGTTTGGACACTATGAAGGAGTTGTTCCATACTACCAGTTGGCAAATCTGTCCGACCAATGGTTTCTCGGAAAAGGGCATCTCCCGTTAAGACCAAGTGTCCATCTGGGAAAACCAATGAAACTCCACCGATAGAGTGGCCTGGCGTTGGTAAGGCTGTGAAGCGGAATTCCTCAATCTGGTATTCTTCATGAAAGACATAAGTGTGTTCAGCTGGTTTGCAGATGACATCCGCCATATCATCGTGTCGAGGGAGTCCTGAAAGGTTGTCAACAGGAGTATAGAGCCAGCTAGCTTCACTTTCTGCCACATAGACTGGAGGATTTCCATAAGTATCTCTGACCAAGTCAAGACTCATAATATGGTCGTAGTGAGTGTGGGTCAGAAGAATGGCACAGATGGGTTTATTGATAGTTTCGATAGTCTTGCGAATGGCCTCCCAATGGCTACCAGGATCGACTACAATCAGGTGTTGCTCCCCTTCGAGATAATAAGTATTTTCATAGGCGACAGGATTCACAGTTTTATGGATTTTCATAGGATTTCCTCTTTCAAAGATTTACAGTTTCTAGTATAACACAGAAGCACAAAATAAGGAATCAACAAGAAAGTCCCTCCATAAAAGAAGGGACTTTTAACTTTTTAAAAATGATTTTTCCAGGCTTGGAAGCGTGCATCCAGTAGGAGTTGTGTCAGGTTTTTTAAGATTTCAACTTGCTCGGGCTCTAGTGTCTGGGCTTGAGAAACAAGTTGTTGAATGTGTTCAATAGCATTTCTAGAAGATAAATCGTTGATGGAAGTGATTCCAGATTCTAGGATGGTTCCGAAAAAGAGATCAAAATAGAGCTCTAGTTCTTCATCGGGCACACTGTCCACCCATTCTTTAAGAGCGTCTTTAATTTGCAGACTTTCGCTACTAATTTCCTCTAGTTGGACAAAGTGCTGTCCTTCAGTTAGCCAGCTAAAGGTATTGTGTTGAGCGATTCCACCGAGAGCCGTAGATTTGACGATGGTAGGAGTATCAGGAACTTCTAGCATCATGCCGATGACAGAGCCTTGTGGGACATAACGGTGAAATTTAGGGATAGCATCTTGATAACCAGTCGTTTCTGTCAGATGAGCCTGCAAACCAGGAGCGTCATAGGTATAAACTGCTGATATCTTTTCCTGCAAATCAGGCTGGATTTGACTAGCAGCAAAGACGGCTAGATTCCCACCCTTAGAATGCCCAGCAAGAAGTACTTTTTGTTTTGGATATTGTTTAAAGAAATCTTCCAAGTATTCAAGAGCATGCTTTTGGGCAGGGATTTCCTTCATATAGGTCAAATGGAAATCTTCCTTCCAGCCAATAATACTGTCGTCTGTGCCACGAAAGACAATGAGATAAGTATCTAGGTTCAGACGATAGGTCATAGCAGCGAACTGTTTCTGTTGCTCAGTGTCAATCTCGTTAACAAAGTTTGATAGCTTGCAATTTTTAAAACGTTTGTGTTGGGCAAGCTGGTCTAAAAGTTGCAGACGTTCTTTATTGGTCAACATGGTACTTTCTCGCGGGACACGTATTGCGACATCGCTTAAACGATTGACTGGCTGGTCCAATAGGTTATCAAAAGGAAGATAAGTCAGCTCTGTCAAAGCAAGTACATCCAGTTCATTTAAGGGAAGATCATAAAAAGAATCGTATTGAACATCAGTTAGATAGTCAAAAATATTGGCCATGAGAATTCCTTTCTTAACTTTTATCATATCAGATTTGCATCAATTTCGCTAGTAGTCAGAAGAATTTTGCTATAATATAAAAAAAGGAGGAGCAGATGCACAAGATTTTACTAGTAGAAGATGATCCAGTAATCCGTCAGCAAGTTGGGAAAATGCTCTCCGAATGGGGTTTTGAAGTAGTCATGGTAGAAGACTTTATGGAAGTTCTGACGCTATTTGTTCAGTCTGAGCCTCATCTGGTCCTGATGGATATTGGATTGCCTCTCTTTAATGGTTATCATTGGTGTCAGGAAATTCGCAAGATTTCCAAAGTTCCTATTATGTTTCTGTCTTCTAGAGACCAGGCTATGGACATCGTGATGGCTATTAATATGGGAGCAGACGATTTTGTGACCAAGCCTTTTGACCAGCAGGTCCTTTTAGCCAAGGTACAAGGATTATTGCGTCGTTCCTATGAGTTTGGAAGGGATGAGAGTCTTTTAGAATATGCAGGAGTTATCCTCAATACCAAGTCTATGGATGTGCATGTCAATGGCAAAGCTATCAGTTTAACAAAGAATGAATTTCAGATTTTGCGAGTTTTATTTGAGCATGCAGGAAATATCGTAGCGCGTGACGACTTGATGCGGGAACTCTGGAACAGTGACTTTTTTATCGACGACAATACCTTATCTGTTAATGTCGCTCGCTTGCGTAAGAAACTGGAGGAAGAAGGTTTGATTGGTTTTATCGAAACTAAGAAAGGGATAGGGTATGGATTGAAACATGCTTGATATTAAAAGTTTTTTTCTAGCTTATATCCGTTCGCGTAGCCGTTTTTTTGCTTTTATTCTATCGCTAACAGGTTTGCTTTTTCTATTTGAAATCTTGTTTGATAAGCAAGGGCCCTACTTTAACTATTTCTTCTTTCTATCTACATTTTTGACATTTTTGTTTTTGGTATTTGATTTCTTGATAGAATTGCAACGTTATCGTAAGGAATTGCTCTATGGCGAAAGAAAAGCTAAGTCACCAATGGAAGTCCTTCTAACTGAAAAATTAGAGAAAAGCGAATCTGAACTCTATCAAAAGAAATCAGATGCTGAAAACCGCTATAATGATTTGGTGGACTACTATACACTCTGGGTTCATCAGATAAAAACACCAATTGCAGCTAGTAAACTCCTAGTGAGTGAGGTGGCAGATCGCCAACTGAAGCAACAGTTGGAGCAGGAAATTTTTAAGATTGATTCATATACCAATCTCGTACTTCAATATCTACGCTTAGAAAGTTTCCATGATGATTTGGTGTTGAAGAAAGAAAATATAGAAGATCTGGTCAAGGAAGTCATTCGCAAATATGCCATTTTCTTTATCCAGAAAGGTCTAAGTGTCGATCTGCATGACTTGGATAGAAGGATTGTGACAGATAAAAAATGGCTGTTGGTAGTCATTGAACAAATCCTATCAAATAGTCTCAAGTACACAAATAAAGGTGGGGTTGAAATCTACATGGAAGGTTCAGACCTTTGCATCAAAGATACTGGGATTGGTATAAAAAACAGTGATCGGTTGCGAGTCTTTGAACGTGGTTTTTCAGGATATAATGGTCGAATGACCCAGCAGTCATCTGGACTTGGGCTCTATCTAACCCAGAAAATCAGCCAAGAATTAGGACATCAGATTCAAATAGAATCCGAACTTGGGCAAGGAACAACTGTGAGGATTAAGTTCTCTGAAGTGAATTTACTGATTGAATGAAAAGAATTGTGAAGAGCTTGGAAGAAACCTTTCAAGCTCTTCTTTAGACCTTGATATAGTGAGAAAAAAGGCTTCAATTAGATAAAAAATGTAATCTTACAAAAATGTAAGATTAAAGGCCTCTTTTGTAAGGTTATGTTATGGCAAGCCATCTTTTTTTGGAGTAAACTTAGAGCATAAAGAAAAAGGAGAGGAACCATGAAAACAATTTTACAAAAGAAACATACAAGTAAGCCGAGTCCAAAGGATATCGAGCGAGTTCAAATCGGCATCGAAATGATGCAAGCTCAGTTTCAATTAATGGGATATTAAAAAGGAGAAGTTAAAATGACACTATTAGATGTAAAACACGTTCAAAAGATTTATAAAACTCGCTTTCAAGGCAACCAAGTAGAAGCCCTGAAAGATATTCACTTTACCGTTGAAAAAGGCGACTACGTCGCTATCATGGGTGAGTCTGGTTCCGGGAAATCAACGCTACTTAATATTCTCGCCATGCTTGACAAGCCAACGCGTGGCCAGGTCTTCCTAAATGGAACTGACACAGCTACCATTAAAAATTCTGAAGCATCAAGCTTCCGTCGTGAAAAGTTAGGCTTTGTCTTCCAAGACTTCAATTTGTTAGATACGCTTTCTGTTAAAGACAATATCTTACTCCCTTTGGTATTGTCTAGAAAGCCTATTACAGAAATGATGAAAAAATTGGTCGTGACGGCCGAAAATCTTGGCATCAATCAATTGCAGGAGAAGTACCCTTATGAAATTTCTGGAGGGCAAAAACAAAGGGTTGCAGTTGCACGGGCTATCATCACAGAACCAGAAATTCTCCTTGCGGACGAGCCAACAGGAGCTCTAGATTCTAAGTCATCTGCAGCCCTCCTTGATATCTTCGATCAGATCAACGAGCAAGGGCAAACCATTCTCATGGTAACCCACTCAACAGCTGCAGCCAGCCGTGCTAAACGTGTCATTTTCATCAAGGACGGCATCCTCTACAATCAAATCTACCGTGGTGAAAAGACTGAACGTCAGATGTTCCAAGAAATCTCTGACACCTTGACTGTTATGGCAAGTGAGGTGAACTAGTATGTTTCGATTAACCAATAAGTTGGCCATCTCCAACTTAATCAAAAACCGCAAACTCTATTATCCTTTTGCACTAGCAGTTCTCCTTGCAGTTACTATCAGCTATCTATTTTATTCATTAACTTTTAATCCTAAAATGGTAGAAATGCGGGGTGGATCTTCTATTCAATTTACCCTACAACTAGGTCTCATCGTAGTGACACTTGCATCTGCCATTATCGTGCTTTATGCCAATAGTTTTGTCATGAAAAACCGTTCCAAAGAACTGGGTATATATGGCATGTTGGGACTAGAAAAGCGTCATTTGATTAGCATGACCTTTAAGGAACTCTTGATTTTTGGGCTAGTAACAGTCACTGCTGGGATTGGGATTGGTGCCCTCTTTGACAATCTCATCTTTGCTTTATTGCTCAAACTTTCAAAGATGAAGGTAGATCTAGTCGCAACCTTCCAATGGTCCGTAGTACTTTCAATTCTTTTGGTATTTGGACTTATCTTTTTAGTCATTGTCCTCCTAAATGCTATACGTATCATCCGTATGGATGCTCTACAGCTTTCTAGAGAAAAAGCGAAGGGTGAGAAGAAGGGGCGTTTCCTAGTTCTTCAAACACTTGTAGGGCTAATGGCTCTTGGGGGTGGCTACTATCTAGCTCAAAGCGTAACAAATGCTCTATTAGCTATTTCTACCTTCTTTTTAGCTGTATTACTCGTCATTTTAGGAACCTATCTCTTGTTCAATGCTGGGATTACAGTTTTCTTGAAAATGCTCAAGAAAAACAAGAGATATTACTACCAACCAAATAACCTCATCTCTGTTTCTAACCTCATCTTCCGTATGAAGAAAAATGCTGTCGGATTAGCAACCATTGCCATCCTTTCCACCATGGTTTTGGTCACCATGTCAGCAGCAACTAGTATCTACAATGGTTCTGAAAATATTAAAAAACTTCTCTATCCTCACGATATGTCAATTTCAGGACAAAATGTAGAAGTTGAGGATTTAGACCAACTTTTGACTCAGTATGCAAGTGACAAGAACTTAACGATTAGTAATAAGGATGTTCTCAGTTATGCAAGTTTCGGTCTTTCTAGTCAAGACGGAACCAAATTAACCACCTTTGAAAAAGGGCAAAATAGTGTTATGCCCAAGACAGTTTTCCTAGTCTTTGATCAAAAGGATTATGAAAAAATGACTGGACAAAAGCTGAACCTTACGAATAATGAGGTGGGACTATTCGCAAAGAACGATGGGCTTAAAGGTCAAAAAGCATTCAGTCTTAACAATCAGAACTATACGATCAAGGAAGCAATCCAGCAAGATTTCCTCAGAGACCATGTTGCTAACCAGTATGTACTTTTGATCTCAGATTATAACTACCTTGTTGTTTCAAATTTACAGGACTTTTTAGATAAATACCAGGATTCTGCAATCTACACTCAGCTCTACGGTGGTATGGATGTAACAGCTAGTCCAGAGGAACAGTTAAAGCTATCTGATGATTTTGATGCGTATGTGAACAATTTTAGTCACAATCTCAAGAACGAGAATGGTATGGTTTACGGTGCAAACATCGCGAGTGAGTCAACTGTCGAAATGAACGCTCTCTTTGGTGGAGTCCTCTTTATCGGTATTTTTCTCTCTATCATCTTTATGGTAGGTACTGTACTCGTTATCTACTATAAACAAATTTCAGAAGGTTATGAAGACCGTGAACGTTTTGTCATTCTGCAAAAGGTTGGTTTGGATCAAAAACAAATCAAACAAACCATTAATAAACAAGTCTTGACTGTTTTCTTCCTACCTCTGGCCTTTGCCTTTCTTCATCTGGCTTTTGCTTATCACATGTTGAGCCTGATTCTCAAGGTCGTTGGTGTTGTTGATTCAGCCATGATGTTAAGTGTAACCCTTTCTATTTGTGGTATCTTTGCCCTTATCTACGTACTAATCTTTATAATTACTTCAAGAAGTTATCGTAGAATTGTTCAAATGTAAAAACAGAAACATCAAAAAAGAGAGTGGGACAGAAATCGTTAATTCGTTAGAATTCGATTTCGTCGTCCCATCTCCGCACAGTTGAGTAGGGCTGTAAAAGCTGATGAAATCAGCGTAGTAGAGCCCACTCAACCACTGCGTCTTGCTCGTCAATCCAAAGACAATTGAGAGGCTAGGACTTTTGTCCCAGCCTCTTTTTTAGAGCTGGGATTTTGTACAAGGTTTTATCTCTTATTTCACAACACGTGATTTGTTGGCGATATCAGCTAGGATTGCTGCTACAAACTCATCATGTTTAAACATTAAAACAGTATCTACTTTCAGAGGATATATCGTTTTTCTTCTTCGGATAAGGATACAAAAATTTCTTCCTTTCTCTATCTTTTAAATTAATTGATTTGCTCAGAGAAAGAATGTAAAATTTTTGATATAATATGTAGGATGGACTGATGGATATTTAAAAGATAATGTTCAAAAGAATTATAGGTAAGAATTAAAAATATGTCAGTTTAGATAGAACTCTCTCTACCATCATCCATGCTGAAACAAGATTATATGAAATAAAAGGAGTAACCAATGTCCGGAAACTATTCAACACGTGAATTCCGCGAGAAACTATATGATGACCTTCATGTTCGATTAAGAGATACACTGATTTTGATGTGTTCGATTTTTATTGCCTCTATAGGTCTAAATATGAATTCAACAGCAGTCGTTATTGGAGCCATGCTGATTTCCCCTCTTATGACACCGATTGTTGGACTGGGATTCGGTTTAGCTATTTTTGATACACGTTTAATCAAGCAATCTCTAGAGGTTTTATTGACTCAAGTATTGGTCAGTTTGCTTGTCTCGACTTTGTATTTCTGGATGTCTCCCTTATCTTATGCAAGTAGCGAGTTGATTGCACGAACCTCTCCAACCATTTGGGATGTTCTCATTGCTATTGCTGGTGGGATAGCAGGTTTCATTGGTTCAAGGAAAAAAGAAGCAAACAATATCGTACCAGGAGTAGCCATCGCAACAGCTCTGATGCCACCTATCTGCACTGCAGGCTATGGTTTAGCTAATGGAAATGTACGATTTTTATTCGGGGCCCTTTATCTTTTCTTGATCAACTGTGTCTTTATCATGCTAATCAACATTGTTGGAACAAGAATTTTTATGAGAAAATCTCCCTTAAGTTCATTTAATGAGCTAAGCATTAAAATGAAAATTGGGTTGATATCCTTGATTGTATTATTGATCCTTCCAGCCAGCTATTCAGCAGTCACTCTGACGATGGATCAAGCGCGAAAAGAAGGGATCAAACAGTTTGTAGAAAATGTGTTCGCCAATCATACGGTCATTAATCAAGTCTACAAGTCAAGTAATAATGAATTGGTCTTGACGGTTGTTGGAGATTCGATTTCAGAAGAAGAATTAGAAACCATTCGCCAAAAACAAGCCTCTTACGGTATTCAATCTGTTCAATTGAAAGTCAAGCAATTCCATAATTCGGCAAAATTAGATAGTGAGACGATTAAGGAATTTTACGAAAACATTGACAAGTATATCGATCAAAAACTCTCTGAAAAAGATTCACAAGATGACATCGTAAAAGAAATTGAGGCAGACAAGGACTAAGGATAGTCAACTTATCTAACTCATGGAAGCAAATCTTGGGAGGATATCCTATATCCAAAAGTTAATGGATAGAAAGGATTGTTGATGAGAATATCATTTGTGGTGGTTTGACCAATCACTACTAGCTCAGGTTAAATAAAATATAAAAAGCAACAACTGAAATAGTTGTTGCTTTTTCTTACTGAAAAATGTTTCTCAGACTGTGATCGTTTTATTTCTCAACACGAGATTTGTTAGCGATATCAGCTAGGATAGTTGCTACAAATTCATCTACTGATACAGTGTTTGTTTCTTTTTGTCCATAGCGACGAACGTTGACAGTTCCATCTTCCATTTCCTTGTCACCAACGATCAATTGGTAAGGAATCTTGCTAGTTTGTGATGCACGGATCTTGAATTGCATTTTTTCATTACGTTCATCCACATCAGCACGGACACCACGATCACGAAGTTTCTTAGCTACTTCCCAAGCGTAGTCCACGTGTTTTTCGTTAGATACTGGGATGAGGGTTACTTGGTGTGGCGCAAGCCATGTTGGGAAGGCACCCTTGTAGTTCTCAATCAAGATCGCTGTGAAGCGTTCCATGGTTGAGATAACCCCGCGGTGGATCATAACTGGACGATGCTCTTCACCATCAGCTCCGATATATTTAAGGTCGAAGCGTTCTGGGAGCAAGAAGTCAAGCTGGATTGTAGAAAGAGTTTCTTCTTTACCGAGAGCTGTCTTGACTTGGATATCCAATTTTGGTCCGTAGAAGGCAGCTTCACCTTCAGCTTCAAAGTATTCAAGTCCCATGTCATCCATAGCTGATTTCAACATACGTTGAGCATTTTCCCACATTTCATCATTATCAAAATATTTGTGAGTATCTTTAGGGTCGCGGTATGACAAACGGAAACGATAGTCAGTCAAGTTGAAATCTTCGTAAACATCGATAATCAATTGAAGCGTACGTTGGAACTCATCTTTGATTTGTTCAGGTGTTACGAAAGTATGGCCATCATTAAGTGACATTTCACGTACACGTTGAAGCCCTGTGAGAGCACCAGATTTTTCATAGCGGTGCATCATACCGATTTCAGCAATACGGATTGGCAATTCACGGTAAGAGTGAACGTGGTGTTTAAAGACTTGGATGTGGTGAGGACAGTTCATTGGACGAAGAACGAATTCTTCCCCATCACCCATATCCATAGTTGGGAACATATCTTCACGGTAGTGATCCCAGTGACCAGAAGTCTTGTAAAGTTCTACTGAGGCAATTGGTGGAGTGTAGACGTGTTGGTAACCAGCAGCGATTTCCTTGTCGACGATGTAGCGTTCCAATTCACGACGGATAGTGGCACCATTTGGCAACCAGAATGGAAGCCCTTGACCAACTTCTTGAGAAATCATAAAGAGATCCAACTCTTTACCAAGTTTACGGTGGTCACGTTCTTTGGCTTCTTCACGCATTTGAAGGTAGTTCTTCAAGTCTTTCTTGTCAAACCAGGAAGTACCGTAGATTCGTTGCATCATGGCGTTGTCGCTGTTTCCACGCCAGTAAGCACCAGCTACGTTGAGAAGGTGGAAGATTTGGATACGACCAGTTGATGGGACGTGAGGTCCACGACAAAGGTCAACATATTCACCTTGACGGTAGATGGTCAAACCACCTTCATCTTCTGAGTGCTCTTCGATCAATTCCAATTTGTATGGATCATTCTTAAAGATTTCACGCGCTTCATCCTTAGTCACTTCTTCACGAATAGATGGGAAGTTTTCTTTCACAATTTTCTTCATTTCTTCTTCGATACGAGGAAGATCTTCGTTAGAGATTTGACCAGCTTGGTTGTCTGTATCGTAGTAGAAACCATCTTCGATAGCTGGACCAACACCCAAGTGAATGTCTGGGAAAAGGCGACGAGCGGCTTGTGCAAACAAGTGTGCAGCTGAGTGACGCAAGATGTCAAGAGCATCTTCGTGATCAGGTGTCACGATTTCGATGCTTCCATCTTCAGTGATCGCACGAGTAGTGTCGATGAGTTTGCCGTTGAATTTACCAGCAAGAGCTTTTTTAGCTAGGGAATTGCTGATGGATTGAGCAATTTCAAAAGTTGTAACGCCAGATTCGAATTCACGAACAGCGCCATCTGGGAAAGTAATTTGAATCATGTTTTTCTCCTTATATTAGTTATCCATTATTTCTATAACAGAAGTGTTTCCCTATTTTGCAGTCTTAAATCAAGAAAAACAAAAAGCGACATCCTAAAAAGGACGTCGCAACGTGGTTCCACCTTCATTTATGTTCCTCAAAAAAGAGGGACACCTCTGATTGGCTCTAACGTGGCCACCGTTTTATGTTTGCATAAAAGTTAGTAGAGTAGTATCAGTTTAGATTTCCTATGCGTTCTCAGCAACCACGCACTCTCTGGTAGAAAGGTTCTAAGTGACTTGTCTCTATGCATTATTATAGCATGATTGCGAGATTTTTCAAGGATTTTGTGAAAGTTTTTTGTTTTTCAGTTTTTGAACCAGATACTTGATAGTGGCACCAATAACTGTACCTAGTAGAATAAGAATTTCATAGGCTAGGAAATAAACAATGATAAATTCTCTGAAAGGAATGATAGTAAATCCATAGAGTAAGCAACTACCTAAAAGCCAATGAAGTGAAAAACCAAATCGGTAGCTATAAAGAAGAGAGACTATAAAAACTACAACAGGCGAAATGATGAATATATTTAAAAGATAGAGCTCCGTTAGTTTTGGATTCTGTAATAGTAGTATAAATAATCCATAAAGTGGACAATAAAAGAAAAATACGACCAAATAGTAGGGGAGATATTTGAAGAATTTACGCATGGTCAATCACCTCTCTTTTCAAGCTGTCTACTTAGATATCCTTCCTATAACTATTATAGCACATTTGAGGTATGGATAGTAAATCAGTTGACAAAGAACTTAGTTATTGGTAGAATAAGAAATGTCGTAAAGACAAATAACTTCTTCTTGGTTACAGGCATGCCAACCTGTCACTCGGATGAAGCCAAATAAAAAGGAGAAACATCATGGCAATCTCAAAAGAGAAAAAAAATGAAATCATTGCACAATATGCACGTCACGAAGGTGATACAGGTTCAGTAGAGGTTCAAGTTGCTGTCCTTACTTGGGAAATCAACCACCTTAACGAACACATCAAACAACACAAAAAAGACCACGCTACTTACCGTGGATTGATGAAGAAAATCGGTCGCCGTCGTAACTTGCTTGCATACTTGCGTAAAAACGACGTTAACCGTTACCGTGAGTTGATCAACTCTCTAGGACTTCGTCGCTAATTCAAGATACAAAGGACGTCAAAAGCACACAGCAAAAATAGGAAAATTGACGAAGAAACTTCAGTTTCTAGGAGATTTTATCTTTTTTGCCAAGTGCTTAGGCCGTGTTCAATTGAGCACATCTTGAAATAAGGCTACTCTAGTTGAGTAGCTTTTTATTTTTGTCACCTTACCTCGATATACTCAAGTATAATCTTCGGCTTGCCGTCTAGTCTATAAACGTTTTATCCAGCAAGAATCATGATGCTAAGAGCGATAAAAATCCGTATGAAAATAGGGAAAGGACACAGTGTTCGATGAACACAAGGAGTTTCATCTTTTTCACTAGGATTTTAGCCCGAGCTCAAATCAGCTCTCTGACTTCAGAGGGCTTTTTTGTGTGCATTTTTCTAGTCTTGTCCCTGATTTAGAAATGTGGTATACTAATTATGAAAATTGTCTAAATTTTTAATTTTTGTTAAAGGAGGGTTTCATGCTTTCCAAATTTTCTGGAAGCCATCAAAACCTGAGATATTGTTTTTTACTAGCTATCCTGTTAGGAGCATTGGGAATCTCTCTGTTTCTGGCAGTTTCTATGGGTTCTGTTCAAATTAGTTTGAGTGATACCTATCGGATAATTTTGAGTCAGTTAGGGGCTCCTTTTGAGATAGGAGACATTTCAAAGTCTACGCTTGCTATTGTTTGGAATATGAGATTACCACGGGTTTTTCTTGCTTTGATTGTGGGTGCAGGCCTTTCCATGTGTGGTAGTGTCATGCAGTCAACGGTCAACAATCCAATAGCAGAGCCCTATGTATTAGGAATTTCAGCCGGGGCAACCTTTGGAGCAACTTTGAGTATTATTCTTGGATTTAAAGTTATGATTGGTCTAGGTTCTTTCCTAGGAGCGATTTTAGCAACAGTTGCAGTTCTTCTCATTGCGTCTATGCAGGGCAGGATGACAACTTCTAGCCTCATTTTATCAGGGACGGTTGTCAATGCACTATTTTTGGCTTTTTCAAACTTTATTATCTCTATTGGGGCCAATGCTGATAGCGTTATGACCATCAAGTTTTGGACCATGGGTTCTTTAGCAGGGACATCCTGGGCTCACTTAACTCTCCCAACAGTAGTTGTGGGAATAGCCTTTTTATTTTTCTCTACTCAATACCGTGTTTTTAATGCCATGATGATGGGAGATGAGGCAGCCTTGACTTTAGGGATTCCCCTACGTTTTTACTGGTATCTCTATGTAACTATTGTTGCGGTGATGACTGCAGTTTTAGTATCAACCTGTGGGATTATCGGTTTTGTCGGTTTGATTACACCGCATTTGGCGAGAAGTTTGGTAGGTACAAACTACAGAAGACTTTTTCCGATAGCAACCTTACTAGGCGCCCTCTTTGTCGTCTGGGCAGATGTCTTTGCTCGCGTTTTGATTCAAAATGCTGAGCTACCGATTGGAATTTTCACGGCCCTAGTAGGTGCACCTTTCTTTATCTACATGGTTGCAAGTAGAGGAAGGGAGGTGAGAGTCTGATATGGACTTAATGTGCCAGGATATTCACTTTGGAATCGGAGAAAAAAAGATTCTCAAAGGAGTCTCACTTAAACTTGAGGGAAACCAATTTCATACTATTTTGGGACCAAATGGAAGTGGAAAGACCAGCTTGCTGAAACTCTTCTATCGACAGGAAAAGCCGAATCAGGGCTTGATTTCTTTAGATGGGAAGCCACTAGACCAAATGAGCGTCAAAGAAACGGCAAAGCAGATGGCAGTCATCACGCAGTTTAATCAACTTCAGTTTGATTGTACGGTTGAGGAGATTGTCATGTTGGGTAGAACACCCCATCTCTCCTTCTTACAAAAAGAAAAAGACAGAGATTTTGCTTTGGTTGAGGATGCGCTGGTCAAAGTAGACATGTTCGAAAAGAGAAATCGACTCTACTCTTCTTTGTCAGGAGGAGAGAAGCAACGGGTTCTGTTAGCACGCGCCTTGGCCCAAGAGCCGACCCTCTTGCTCTTAGATGAACCGACCAATCATTTGGATATCAAGTATCAGCTAGACTTATTGACCATTGTCAAAAATCTTCAGATCAATGTGCTAGCTGTCTTGCATGATATTCAGCTGGCTTGTCGCTATTCAGACTATCTCTATCTAATGAAAGAAGGGGAGATTGTTTACCAAGGTACTCCAAAAGAAACCATCACACCCGAGTCATTGCAGACTGTCTATGGCGTTCAAAGTAAGGTAACTTGGACAGAAGATCAGCAAGCCATGATTCACTATTTATAAAAATTAAAAAGGAAAATAAAAACATGAAAAAAACACTTAGTATTTTACTTGTAACAGTAGCTACCTTATCTTTGGCAGCTTGTGGTAACGCATCTAAAGAAACAGCAACGGCACCGGCTACAACAGAAGCTAGTCAAAAAGCTAATACAGAAACCAGCTATCCTGTGACTATCAAAACTTATGATGCTAAAGGAAACGAAGTCGAACAAGTCTTTGAAAAGGCACCTGAAAAGGTCATCACCAATAACCTCTCAACAACTGAAATCCTACTTGAACTCGGTTTGCAAGATAAAATTGCTGGCATGCTCAATCCTGATAATGCTGTAACTGGTAAATACAAGGATGCTATTGAAGCCATCCCTCACATTGGTGATAAAAAATCTGTCTCACAAGAAACAGTTCTTTCTTATGAACCAGATGCCTTGATGGGACGTAACATGATGTTTTCTGAAAAGTCAATGGGAACCATTAGTGCTTGGAATGAAAACAAAATCCCTGTTTATACGCAAAAAGCTTCACTTTCAACTATCCAACAAGATTTAGGAAATATCGTAGAAGATGTGAAGAATCTTGGTACCATTTTCAATGTCCAAGACAAGGCGAATCAATACGCAGAACAATTACAAGCTAAAATCGATGTGGTTAAAAAAGCAAACCCAGAAACACAGGTTGAAAAGAAAAAAGCTCTGATTATGGTGGCCTACAATGACGAAACCTTTGGTGCCTACAAGTCAGCCCTTCAGGAAAGCTTGCTTAACCAACTTGGTTATACCAATGTTGCAACAGGAACTTCTGGATTGACCCTGGAAAATCTAGTATCTATGGATCCAGAGTTGATTATCTATGTAACCAGCGATCGTAATCAAAAGTTAGATGAAAAAGCAGTGGATTTGATGAAGGCAAATGCTGTTTTGGAAAATGTACCAGCAATCAAAAATAAAAAAATCATGACTATCTCTTACGATGAGTTGATGGATTACGGTCCTGCAGTGATTGATTCCCTTGAAAAAATCAATGACTTTATCAAGAAATAAGGAGTTTAACTGGGAAGGGATTCGAGTTAGGGTCAGTCTTCCTTCAAACTATGATCCCCAACAAGCCTACCCAATGATTCTTTTAAATGATGGACAATTGGACTATTTGTCAGATCTATCCCAATCAGTGATTTTGGTGGGTTTGATTCCAGAAAATCGTCTAGATGACTTTACACCTTGGCAGTCTGATGCTTTGAAAGAAGGGGCACCAGACTTTGGTGGGAAGGTAGACCAATACCATCAGAAGCTATTTCAAGGGATTCTAACAACTCTTCAAAAGGACTACTTGATTGATGAAAGTAGAATTGCTTATGGTGGCTATTCACTGGGTGGTCTTGCTGCCGTCTATAGTCTCTATAGTAGTTATCTTCCTGCGACCTGTATCTTTTCTATCTGTGGTTCCTTCTGGTATCCTGAATTTACAGAATATTGTGGGGAACATGACTTGATACAGAATCAAAGCCTGATTTATTTGCAAAATGGTCAGACAGAAGGTGCCAATCATTCCAATCGTCTGTCTCAGGCTCCTATTTATGCCAGAGATCTACATGATCTGATTTCAGAGAAAATCCCTTCGACTTATTGCACATTTGATGCTTATGGGCATCATGAAGCTCTTAAGGAACGTTACCACTATTTTTGTGATTGGCTGAGAGACGAATGGAAACTCAATTAATCCTATAACACTCCTTGTTCATCGTAACTAGGAGTGTTTCTTATGTATGCTTGGTTGTTAAAATGTTCATGGTATTATTCTTGACGGAAATCCATCCCCTGTAATAGACTAAATTATGGTATAATGAGTAGATAGATAGAATCGAGGAAATTATGTCATTTACACAATTTAAATTTAAAAAATATATAGAAAAAGCCTTGGAGGAGTTGAAATTTACGACTCCTACCGAGGTTCAGGAAAAGTTGATTCCTATTGTCCTGGCAGGTCGTGACTTGGTTGGTGAATCAAAAACAGGTTCAGGTAAGACTCATACTTTCTTGTTACCGATTTTCCAACAGTTGGATGAAGAGAGCGATAGCGTGCAGGCAGTTATCACAGCTCCAAGTCGTGAATTAGCGACTCAGATTTACCAAGCTGCTCGTCAGATCGCAGCTCATTCAGATGTTGAGATTCGTGTTGTGAACTATGTTGGTGGTACAGACAAGGCACGTCAGATTGACAAATTAGCAAGTAATCAACCACATATCGTTATCGGAACACCAGGTCGTATCTATGATTTGGTCAAGTCTGGTGACCTTGCTATTCACAAGGCTAAGACCTTTGTAGTCGATGAAGCTGACATGACCTTGGATATGGGATTCTTGGAAACAGTTGATAAGATTGCAGGAAGTCTTCCTAAGGACTTGCAGTTTATGGTCTTTTCAGCGACTATCCCACAAAAACTACAACCATTTTTGAAGAAATACTTGTCAAATCCTGTCATGGAGAAAATCAAGACTAAGACAGTTATCTCTGATACCATTGACAACTGGTTGATTTCGACCAAGGGTCGTGACAAGAATGCTCAGATTTATGAGTTGACTCAAGTCATGCAGCCGTATCTTGCCATGATTTTTGTCAATACAAAAACTCGTGCGGATGAATTGCACAGCTACCTAACAGCTCAAGGATTAAAGGTGGCTAAGATCCATGGAGACATTGCTCCTCGTGAACGCAAACGGATCATGAATCAGGTGAAGAACCTTGATTTTGAGTATATCGTAGCAACTGACCTAGCTGCGCGTGGGATTGACATCGAAGGTGTTAGCCACGTTATCAACGATGCTATTCCACAAGACTTGTCCTTCTTTGTTCACCGTGTTGGACGAACTGGACGTAATGGTCTACCAGGTACAGCCATCACCCTCTATCAACCAAGTGATGACTCTGATATTCGTGAGTTGGAGAAATTAGGAATTAAGTTTGTACCTAAGGTTGTTAAAGATGGAGAGTTCCAAGACACTTATGACCGTGACCGCCGTGCCAATCGTGAGAAAAAACAAGAAAAACTGGATATCGAAATGATTGGCTTGGTCAAAAAGAAAAAGAAAAAAGTCAAACCAGGCTATAAGAAGAAAATTCAGTGGGCGGTCGATGAAAAACGCCGGAAGACTAAGCGGGCAGAAAGTCGTGCCCGTGGACGTGCAGAGCGCAAAGCTAAACGTCAAACTTTTTAAAAATGAAACAGTAGAACCAGAAGGTTTTACTGTTTTTTTAGAATAATTTAGAAGTATTATATCAGCAGATGTGGAGGCTATGATGAATTCTTCAGTCTACTGAATGAAGTTATCCTAAAATGAAATAAACACACTGGGACGAGTATCTCAGTGTGTTTTTGTGGTAAAATATAATAGATTAATAAATGAAAAGTACATATTTTTAGAAATATCAATCAATAAGAAGAAAGGTTGCTTTATGGCGATAGATATTAGTGAAGAACAGTTGGCTATGGAGTCTGCTGACTTATTAAAAATTCTTTTAAAAGATCGAACGACAAAGAAAAATATTGTTTTATAAAGATGTTTTAAAACTATGGTGATTAAAAATGAGAAAAATAATTTTTATTGGACAAAGCGGTGATGAAGCCGTCTACTATAACACTAGAACAAAAGAGGCTCTGGTAGCCAAAAAGAGTGCCTTATTAAATACGGAAGGGGCTAGGAAGAGCAATAATGCTATTATTCCTTTGATGTTGGTTTTTATTTTCTTAGGTTTGATAGGGGGAATGGTAGCTATACCAGCTTTTTCCGGTTTTAGATACAGTAGCTGGATGGTTCCGCCTTATATCGCTGCCCAGTTCTTTATTTGCTTTGGCTTTATATGGATGATGGAAGAAGCCTTGTATAAAGAAGTGAAGCAGGTTCAGGGGGCAAGTTCTCAACAGTTTGCGAAAGCTGTTGATTCAAATCTGTTTTGGGAAAATTTTAGCAAGAAAAAAGCGACGTTTGGGAAAATGTTTATTTTTATGATTGTCATGTTATTAGTTTTTATGACTACTATAGTAATATTTGCTGCTGCTATCCCGGGCATTATTGACTCATTCAATAAGCAGGAACCATTTGATATACAAATCTTTTTCTCGCTTTTGGCAGCCCTGTTTCCTGCCTTGTTGTACCTTTTCTTATTCCAAAACAACCCCATCCGCTGGTTGTTAGCCGTGCGGAAGTATGAACAAGGGGAAGTGATATTTGCAGAAGACAAGGAGAAGAAATATGAGTGAGACACTATTACCATTGGGAACAGTGGTTAAACTAAAAGATCAAACAGAACTAATCATAGCAACACTGTCTTTAGCTATGAGTTTTACCTTGGTATCGGATTATTCTCCTTTACAACGCCAAAAAATTATCAAACAATTAGAAGAGGAGTATGCCTAATGTGTCAAAATTTACCATGCTATCTCAGGTTTAGGGAAAATATTAAGGTGTGTTGTTAGATGATTTTAAAAAAGAAAGATATACTTGTACAATTAGGACAGTATCAGAAAGGCCAAATACTCTTTTATAATAAAAAGACAAAATCCTTGTTAGCCATGGATGAAAAGGCCTCTTATCGCTCGATGAGCCAATTAACTCTTGCCAATAGTTACGTGATTGGATATGCTATTTTAGCATTTATCAGTGGACTTTTCACCCTACAAAATGTTTTTTTAAAATTGCTTCTATTGTTACTCTGTCAATGCGTCATGAGCTATTACGCTTACAAACTGCAAAACTTACAAATGAATGAAGCTACTTTTTACGCTGTTGATATTACTAAATTTGACACTCATGCTTTTACAAAGTGGTTTGCAAAAGCAAGGCAGTTGATATTCTGGTTGCTCCTAGGCGGAGGACTGTGTTATATCTTGTCTGCAATTGCTTTTTATCTCTGGGGAGATGTTAGAATACTAGCGATTTTTGCCTGCGCTTCCTTTGTTGAGACTATCATGATTTATAATGGTATGGCAGGAAATGTTTTACTGAAGGTTAACGATTTTTACACGAAAAAGAGAAACAACTAATAGAAAAATAAAATTTAATATAAAAAATCCCATCAGAAATATTTCTGGTGGGGTTTTTGGTGGGGAACCAATCAATTTTGAATGATTTTTAACCTTTTATAATAACAGAAATGCTGTTAAATCAAGGATTCTTAGCCTAAGTTACTCTTATATATTATTCCCACTCAACAGTTGCAGGTGGTTTACTTGTAATATCATAGACGATGCGGTTAACGTGGTCAACTTCGTTTACGATACGAACTGAGATTTTCTGGAGAACTTCCCAAGGAATCTTGGCGAAGTCAGCTGTCATACCATCGATCGAAGTGATAGCACGGATAGCGATGGTGTAGTCGTAAGTACGTCCATCTCCCATAACACCTACTGAACGAACGCCAGTGTTAACAGTGAAGTATTGCCAGATGTCGCGGTCAAGGCCAGCTTTAGCGATCTCTTCACGAAGGATAGCGTCTGATTCGCGAACAGTTTCTAGTTTTTCTTCAGTGATTTCTCCCATGACACGGATAGCAAGTCCTGGTCCTGGGAATGGTTGGCGCCACACGATGTGGTCTGGCATGCCAAGTTCAGTACCTAGTGCACGAACTTCGTCCTTGTAAAGAGTGTTGAGTGGCTCGATAAGTTCAAACTGCATGTCTTCTGGGAGTCCACCAACGTTGTGGTGAGACTTGATGGTTTGAGCAGTATCCGTACCAGACTCAATCACGTCAGTATAAAGAGTTCCTTGAGCAAGGAATTTCACATCTGTTAGTTTGCTTGCTTCATCGTCAAAGACATAGACAAATTCGTTACCGATAATCTTCCGTTTTTGTTCAGGGTCAGATACACCAGCCAATTTATCAAGGAAACGTTTGGCAGCATCTGCCTTAACGATGTTTAACCCAAACTTACCACCAAGCATATCCATAACTTGGTCAGCTTCACCTTTACGGAGAAGACCGTGGTCTACAAAGATACAGATCAATTGATCTCCGATGGCTTTTTGGAGAAGAACCCCAACAACAGAAGAGTCAACACCACCTGAGAGACCAAGGAGGACACGTTTGTCTCCAACTTTTTCACGGATTTGTTTGATTTGCATCTCGATAAAGTTATCCATTGTCCAGTCGCCTTTGGCACCACAGATATTCAAAGCAAAGTTACGCAAAATATCATAACCGTGAACTGAGTGGCGAACTTCTGGGTGGAATTGGATACCGTAAATTTTCTTATCAGGGTTTTCAATAGATGCATAAGGACAGTCTGCAGAAGTTCCAGTACGAACAAAGTCAGCAGGAATTTCTGTAACAGCATCACCGTGGCTCATCAAGACAAGTTGCTCATCTGGAGTACCCGCAAAAAGGGCTGATTCTGTGTGAGTCAATGTTGATTGACCGTATTCACGATTACCAGCATCGCCGGCAGGAACAACTTTTCCTCCAAGCTTGTGAGTCAATAGCTGCATACCATAACAGATTCCCAAAATCGGAATACCGAGTTCAAAAATCTCTGGATCAATATCAAACGATCCTTCTTCGTAAACAGAGTTTGGACCACCTGAAAGTACAATCCCGATAGGATTGATAGCACGGACTTCGTCAGCCGAAATCTTGTGACTTTTTAGTTCTGAAAAGACACCAATCTCACGAATACGACGTGAGATGAGTTGGTTGTACTGGCTACCATAGTCTAGTACGATGATCTTTTCGACATCTTGCAAATCAGTTGAAATGTTGCTCATCTTTTCCCTTTCTTCAAAGAAATATCTTCTTGAATATTCTATCATAAAAGGGTTAGAATTACCAACCAAACAAGTGCGGTTTGACTTTTCCCTATGAGTTACGGTACAATGGAAAAAATAAAGAAAAGAAGTGATCAAGCATGTTACCAGCTTATATGAAAATCCACGACCAAATCAAGAAAGATATTGATGAGGGAAGTTGGAAAATTGGGGAAAGACTTCCAAGTGAGCGAGATTTAGCAGAAGAATTTGCCGTTAGCCGCATGACCTTACGTCAAGCAATCTCTCTTTTGGTTGAAGAAGGGGTTTTGGAACGACGTGTAGGTAGTGGGACCTTTGTTTCAAGTACACGTGTTCAGGAAAGAATGCGTGGAACAACTAGTTTTACGGAGATTGTTAAAGCTCAAGGGAAAACTCCGTCTAGTCACTTGATTTCTTATCGTCGAACCATTCCAAATGAGCAAGAAGTGGTTAAACTAGGTTTACTGCCAACTGATAATATCATTCGTATGGAGCGTGTTCGTTATGCGGATAAGGTTCCTGTTGTCTATGAAGTGGCGTCGATTCCTGAGAAATTTATCAAAAATTTCAAAAAAGAGGAAGTAACCAGGCACTTCTTTCAAACCTTGCAAGAGCATGGTTATCGAATTGGTAAATCTCACCAGACCATATACGCACGTTTAGCCAAAGAAAAGATAGCTCATTACTTAGAAGTTGAAAAAGGGCATGCTATTTTAGGTTTGACTCAGGTTTCTTACTTTGATGACGGAACGGCTTTTGAGTATGTAAAGAGTCAATACGTCGGAGAACGGTTTGAGTTTTATCTAGAAAATAATTAGTTTATAACATCACTCTTAGAGTAGAAACTCATCTACTTTAAGAGTTTTTATTTGGTTATGATTAGAAAACATTTTCCTAGTAAGAAAAATAGTAATCATACGAGTATTTTTCAAAGATTCGTGTTATAATAGTTAGGTTATATGGTCCCGATAAGGTGGTGGGATTGATTGTAAATACTCTTCCTACCAGTTCTTTGTAACTCTATAACGAATATTTTTTAAGGGGGGACATTTTTATGTCAGAACGTAAATTATTCACGTCTGAATCTGTATCTGAGGGGCATCCAGATAAGATTGCAGACCAAATTTCAGATGCTATTTTGGATGCTATTTTAGAGCAAGATCCAGAGGCGCACGTGGCTGCTGAAACAGCTGTTTATACTGGTTCAGTACATGTTTTCGGTGAAATTTCAACCAATGCTTATGTCGATATTAACCGAGTGGTTCGTGATACTATTGCAGAAATCGGTTATACCAATACAGAGTACGGTTTCTCAGCGGAGACGGTAGGAGTTCACCCATCCTTGGTAGAACAATCACCAGATATCGCTCAAGGGGTTAATGAAGCCTTGGAAGTTCGTGGGAATGCGGATAAAGATCCACTTGATTTGATTGGAGCTGGAGACCAAGGTCTCATGTTTGGTTTTGCAGTTGATGAAACTGAAGAACTCATGCCATTGCCAATCTCACTCAGCCACAAGTTGGTTCGTCGTTTGGCAGAGCTACGTAAGTCTGGTGAAATTAGTTACCTTCGTCCAGACGCCAAATCTCAAGTTACGGTTGAGTATGATGAAAATGACCAACCAGTGCGTGTGGACACTGTCGTTATTTCAACCCAACACGATCCAGAAGTCAGCAATGAACAAATCCATAAGGATGTAATCAACAAGGTCATCAAGGAAGTGATTCCAGCTTCGTACCTTGACGATGAGACTAAATTCTTCATCAATCCAACTGGTCGTTTTGTTATCGGAGGACCTCAAGGGGACTCAGGTTTGACGGGTCGTAAGATCATCGTGGATACCTATGGTGGTTATTCACGTCACGGTGGTGGTGCCTTCTCTGGTAAGGATGCGACTAAGGTTGACCGTTCAGCTTCTTATGCAGCTCGCTACATTGCTAAAAATATTGTTGCTGCAGGTCTTGCTAAGAAAGCAGAAGTGCAATTGGCTTACGCGATTGGGGTAGCTCAACCTGTATCTGTCCGTATCGATACTTTCGGTACAGGAACAGTAGCTGAAAGTAAACTTGAAAAAGCAGCGCGTCAAATCTTTGACCTTCGTCCTGCAGGAATCATCCAAATGCTTGACCTCAAACGTCCAATCTACCGTCAAACAGCGGCTTATGGACATATGGGACGTACAGATATTGATCTTCCATGGGAACGCTTGGATAAAGTAGAAGCCTTGAAAGAAGCCGTTAAGTAAACATAAAAAAGATTGGTCCTTAGACCAATCTTTTTTATGTTTAAAATTAGTTATCCAGGATTTTTACAAAAGCCCAGTTTCCAATAGATTTTGTTCCGTATTCTAACATCATCGAATCTAGTAATTCATACTTGTTTTTTTCATAGAAGCAAACATTTTTTTCAGTACTAGTAATCAAGCCCAAGCGTTTGCAGCCTTTGGATTTAAGATAAGGTTCAACACCTTCTTGTAGAAAAGCACTCCCGATTCCTTGGTTTTGACTAGAAGCGTTGACTCCCAACATCATCAAATACCAGTCAAAATTTCCTGATCTTTTCAAATGCTGTTCGGAACGTTCCACCAAATCAAGATATTTCAAGAGATTGCGAGGAGTAATAAAGCGGAAAAGCTTGACCATACCATTCAGCAAATAAGATAGAATGGAAAAATCCTTTTGTTGCAGGAGGGCAACGGCCATGATTTCCCCGTCTCGTTCAGCGACTATACAGGTCTCTCCTTTGATATAGAGTTTGGTCAGAAGGCTATCCAATAATTCTAAGAATGCTGGGTAATATTCTGTTTTTTTTAAATCGTCTTTGATAAGAGTCATGAAAGGGTAGTCCATGAAGGCACCAGCCAACACTTTTCCAATTTTTTGATATTCATCTAGCCTGGCTTCTCTGTATACTATTTCTTTCATATCAAACTCCTTCATTAAAATCTCTCTATCTATTATAACGAAATTTCTCACATTTTTCGATTGAAATGTGAATTTTTCACAAAAAAGCTTTATTCACAATAATTTATTTAAAGATATAAACAAGAAAAGGTATTAAAAAACCCCGCAGTTTTAACTGTAGGGTAGATTAATTCTATTTTGTAGGGATTGAAATCTCAATCAATTTATCAGAATAGAGGGTTTTAATATTTGCCTTATCAATAGCCTGTTGATTAATTTTACGACTGAGGAAAAATTCTTTGATTATTTCCATTTCTTTTTCCCGGATTGCACGATGTTTATTGGAAATGAGGATTTCGTAATGAAGTGGAGCCTGAGTAAAAATAACATCTGTATTTCCCGCAGAATAAACCTCTACAAGCGTTGCGTCTGTGCTTTCTAGCTGACTTTTAACAAGTTGCGAGTGTGAATTTGTAGTATTGATAAGCTTCATAGGGTTTCCTCCTGTATATCTATGTCTATTATAGCACTTTTTGGGAAATTTGGTAAAGATAGTTTAAATTTGATGTTGTTTTTTCCAAGCTTCGATCGCCCATTTGTGACTTCCACGTTTTAAGTTAGTAATAGCTTCATCGATTGGGAACCAAGCTAAGTGATTGAAGTCCTCGAGAGGTTTTTGGATTTCTTGGTAAGAAGTAGCTTCGTAGAGATAGGCTGGATTGTAGTAATAGGTGTCACGATGTCTAGAGTAAAAGTATTCATCAGCTTGCCCGTAGTAGGTGCCGATTTCAGCTGTAAATCCTAATTCTTCAATCAATTCTCGTTTGAGAGCTTCAAGGTGATTTTCACCTTCTTCAATTTCGCCCCCTGGTAAGAACCATGCACCATTTGGAGCTTGTACGAGGATAATCTTTTCATGGTTTGCATCAGGTATGACTGCATAAACGCCATATCTATTTTTGTAGGTTACTCCCTCTTTTTTTTCTCCAAATGTTGGATTTGTCATAAAGTTCTCCTTCGTGAGTGCGCTTTCTTTCTATAATAGTAAAGAATGCTCTCACTGTCAAGTAAGAACATTCTTTTGTATGTGAGGAACTAGTCGTTTGACTCGACTGTTTCCGTTTTATTTTTGGACTTAATCACGATTTTACCTTTACTTGTCATGACTGCCTTGAGGTCTTTTTCACTCGGATTTTCAAGATAGTAGTCTGTAATGGCATCTTCGATATAGTCTTGGATGGTACGACGGAGTGGACGAGCTCCCATTTTTGGATCGTAACCAAGGTCTACAAGTTTTTCTTTAACCTTTTCTGTTACATCTAAATGGATGTTATTACTTGAGAGACGTTTATTCACATCTTCCAACATAAGGTCAACGATTTGTAGGAGATTTTCCTTGCTGAGAGCCTTAAATTCAATAATACCATCAAAGCGGTTCATGAATTCTGGACTAAAGAAGTTGCCTAATTCTCCAAGGACAGAGTTGGTACGACCTTCTCTAGCTGCACCAAATCCAACGCTTGCTTCAGCTTTTCCTGTACCTGCATTTGAGGTCATGATAATGATGGCATCCTTAAAGCTAACAGTGCGTCCTTGACCGTCCGTTAAGCGGCCATCATCCAATACTTGAAGGAACATATGCATAACATCTGGATGGGCTTTTTCAACCTCGTCAAGGAGGATAAGTGAGTAAGGGTTGCGACGCACTTTCTCTGTCAACTGACCTGCTTCATCATAACCAACGTATCCTGGAGGGGCACCGACGAGTTTGGCAACGCTATGTTTTTCCATGTATTCGCTCATATCAAAGCGAATCATGCTATCAGCAGAACCAAAAAGCTCAATAGCTAGTTGTTTAGAAAGTTCTGTCTTACCGACACCAGTAGGACCAACAAAGAGGAAGCTACCAATTGGACGGTTAGGAGTTCCAAGCCCAACACGGTTACGGCGGATAGCCTTAGCAATCTTATCAACTGCATCATCTTGACCAATGACATGAGCCTTGAGGTCGTCTGCTAGGTTGATGAGTTGAGACTGTTCTTTTTCTTTTAAATCACCAACCGGAATATTGGTCTTTTGTTCAATAATGTGTTCAATCGTCTTTTCGCTGATGATTGGAGTATCCTGATCCGTTACTTTTGTTTTTTGCATTTCTTTATATTTAGCAATCTGGTCACGGAAGTAGGCTGCTTTCTCAAAATCTTCATCTCGAGTTGCTTGGGCCTTGAGATTTTCTGCCTCGATTAAGCGTTGGTCGATGACCTTAGGATCCACAAAATTCAAAGTTAAGTTCATTTTAGAACCAGCCTCATCTAGGAGGTCAATAGCCTTGTCCGGCAAGAAACGATCTTGGATGTAGCGGTTAGAAAGAGTAGCAGCAGCTTCGATAGCAGCATCTGTATAATGAACGTGGTGGTAATCTTCGTATTTCTTTTGGATACCTTTGAGAATAATAATAGTCTCTTCCACAGTTGGTTCATCAACTTTGACAGGTTGCATACGACGTTCAAGGGCAGCATCTTTTTCGATGATGCGATATTCATTGAGGGTAGTAGCACCAACTAGTTGGAGTTCGCCACGAGCAAGAGCTGGTTTTAGGATATTTCCTGCATCCATATTGCCGTCTCCGGCAGAACCAGCACCGACAATCTCGTGAATTTCATCGATAAAGAGGATGACATCTTTGCGCTCACGAATTTCTTCCATGAGTTTTTGCATACGTTCTTCAAACTGGCCTCGGATACCTGTACCTTGGACAAGGCTGACAACATCTAGGCGAATGACTTCTTTCCCTTGAAGTTTATGGGGAACATCACCATCAACAATTTTCTGAGCTAAGCCCTCGACAACGGCTGTCTTACCAACACCAGGCTCACCGATAAGGACAGGGTTGTTTTTGGTTCTACGGTTGAGAATTTCAATAACGCGGATGATTTCTTCGTCACGACCAATCACAGGGTCGATATTTCCACGACGGGCAATCTCAGTAACATTGATACCATATTCATCCAAGAGTCCTTTTTCCTGACTAGGAGGAGGAGTTTGAGCCGGTCCACGATTTTGGGAACCATAGCCACCATTACCGCCGTATCCACCACCTGACTGGGTAGGAGGAGTATTGCTATTAGAAGAAGGTCTAAAGTTGTTCAGGTCGTTAAAGAAATCTCCAAATGGATCGAAATCACGATTGTTTAAATCTGTAATTCCTTTAAATAAGCTATTGTTAGGATCTGTTTTGATAATTTTGTAGCAATTTTGGCAAAGATCGATTTGCTTTTGTTGCCCATTCAGATTAGTGTAAAGATGGATTGTTGAGTCATTGATTTTACAATTTTGACAGAGCATACCTCTACCTCGTTTCTTTCTTGGCTTTGACTAAAACCGAAAGGTCAAAAATAGTCAAAGTTCTTTAGTCTCATTATATCATGATTGAAGGGGAAAGCAAGTAAAAAGATTGAGTATTAAAGTTGATGTTGCGAGTCTATTATAGTCAAACCTTTAAGGGTAAAAAGAAAAATCCTATTTGTCGTACAAAAAGGATTTTCTTGGTCAAAGCAGAAGTATTCTCTGCCTTTATTTAACGATTAGTATAAAAGTTCGTAAATTTCCATCGCAATAAGGTCGATGCTATCAAATGTATAAGTCTCACGAGCTTCAACGTCACGAAGTGTGAAAAGTGGTCCGTTTTCTTCGTCGTGGTTAAAAGCAACCTCTGCGACAACAACTCCTTCGCGTTCAAAGTTACGTTTCAAGTTACCACCATCTTTTGTCATTGCTTCTAAGCGATTGATGATTCTAACCAAATGTGATTCCATTTTGATTCTCCTCCATTTCTTATCTTTACTATTTTACCATAAACAGACTCTACTTGACTAGAAAAAACTAAGATTTCTCGCTATTTCTCTTACCTTTGAAAATTTATTGAAAATCTTAGGAGAAAATGTTGAATTTTTATGCAATATATGTTATCCTTATACAAGTTTTAAGTTTAAATATTAAAAACAGAAAGTAGAGTATCCATGAATTTTTCTTTTTTACCGAAATATCTACCATATTTTAACTATGGAGCCGTTGTAACAATTATCATATCTATCTTGGTAGTCTTCTTGGGGACCATTCTAGGAGTGCTGCTGGCCTTTGCACAACGTTCAAAGATTAAACCACTTGCCTGGTTTGCTAATCTATATATCTGGGTCTTCCGTGGGACTCCGATGATGGTGCAGATTATGATTGCATTTGCCTTGATGCATATTAGTGCTCCGACTATTCAAATTGGGATCTTAGATGTTGATCTGACTCGCTTGATTCCGGGGATTTTGATTATCTCTATGAATAGTGGTGCCTATGTATCAGAAACAGTTCGTGCTGGGATTAATGCAGTGCCAAAGGGACAATTAGAAGCAGCTTATTCACTAGGTATTCGTCCTAAGAATGCCATGCGTTATGTCATTTTGCCCCAGGCTATCAAAAATATCTTACCTTCTCTAGGAAATGAGTTTATCACTATTATCAAGGATAGCTCGCTCTTGTCAGCTATCGGGGTTATGGAGTTGTGGAATGGAGCTACTACAGTATCAACAACTACTTACCTACCTTTAACACCGCTCTTATTTGCAGCCTTTTACTACTTGATTATGACCTCTATCTTGACACTGGCCTTGAAAGCTTTTGAAAATCGTATGGGACAAGGAGATAAGAAATAATGACTGAAACACTTATAAAAATTGAAAACCTTCATAAAAACTTTGGGAAAAATGAAGTTTTAAAAGGAATTGATCTTGAAATCAAAAAAGGACAAGTAGTGGTGATTATCGGACCTTCTGGTAGCGGTAAGTCAACCCTCCTTCGTTCGATGAATCTCCTCGAAGAAGCTACTAAAGGAAAAGTTATATTTGAAGGTGTTGACATTACCGATAAGAAAAATGACCTCTTTGCCATGCGCGAAAAGATGGGAATGGTTTTCCAACAATTCAATCTCTTCCCAAATATGACGGTAATGGGAAATATTACACTCTCTCCTATTAAGACTAAAGGGGAAAGTAAGGCAGTTGCTGAAAAGAGAGCCCATGAGCTTTTGGCAAAGGTTGGGTTACCAGATAAGGCAGATGCTTATCCACAAAGTCTGTCTGGTGGGCAACAACAACGTATCGCTATCGCCCGTGGTCTTGCTATGGAACCAGATGTCCTACTCTTTGATGAACCAACTTCTGCTCTAGACCCAGAAATGGTAGGAGAAGTACTAGCAGTTATGCAAGAACTTGCTCAGTCAGGAATGACCATGGTTATCGTAACGCATGAAATGGGCTTTGCTCGTGAGGTGGCGGATCGTGTCATCTTTATGGCTGACGGTGTCGTTGTCGAAGACGGAACTCCAGAGCAAGTTTTTGAACAAACCCAAGAACAAAGAACCAAGGATTTCTTGAGTAAGGTTTTGTAAGAGTCGTAAAATTATATCCATTTCGACTTTTTTAGGTGGATAGTTCGACAAGTTAGAGCAAAACTTCATTACTTAGTTTAGATTAAAGTTATAAATAAAAAGTAGGCATCAGCAAATGCTGATGCCTACTTTTTGTAGTTAAAATAAGAAGGTAATGCTTGTAAGTATACCTAATACTGCGAAAATAATTTTCCAAACTTGTTGGTTCTTTTTGAAAAGCTTATCAGAGTATAATGCTAGTATAAGAAATATAAAAAATAGTATATATTTATTAAAGATTGGCATGGCTTTCCTCCTTTTATTGTAAGACTTCCATTACTTACATTATACATTATTTTAAATGCAGAATCAAAAATTAATATCTTTATTCTGTGGAGTTCCTTTATCCTCCAGTAAGAGAATACCTAGTTCTCCAACTGAGATTTTTCTTATAGTTTCAGACTATAGGGTATCTTAGGTAAGAAGTGTTAGAATGCAGAACGATTTTTTGTTATAATAGAAAATATTTGTTAGAAAAGAGAAAATACATGACACAGATAATTGATGGAAAGGCTTTAGCAGCCAAGCTACAAGGACAGTTGGCTGAAAAAACAGCTAAATTAAAGGAAGAGACAGGTTTGGTTCCAGGATTGGTCGTTATTTTAGTCGGAGAAAATCCAGCAAGCCAAGTTTACGTACGCAACAAGGAGCGTTCTGCTATCGCTGCAGGCTTCCAAAGTGAAGTCGTGCGAGTTCCGGAGACCATTACTCAAGAGGAATTGTTAGAATTAATCGCTAAATACAATCAAGATCCAGCATGGCATGGGATTTTGGTCCAGCTTCCATTACCAAAACACATCGATGAAGAAGCTGTTTTACTAGCTATTGATCCTGAAAAGGATGTGGATGGTTTCCATCCTCTCAACATGGGACGCCTCTGGTCTGGTCACCCAGTTATGATTCCTTCAACACCTGCAGGGATTATGGAAATGTTTCATGAATATGGGATTGACTTGGAAGGTAAAAATGCGGTCGTAATTGGTCGTTCCAATATTGTCGGGAAGCCTATGGCCCAGTTACTGTTGGCTAAAAATGCAACTGTAACCTTGACCCACTCTCGCACCCATAATTTAGCCCAAGTAGCTTCTAAAGCCGATATTTTGGTCGTAGCTATCGGTCGCGCCAAGTTTGTGACTGCTGACTTTGTCAAACCAGGTGCAGTTGTCATTGATGTAGGGATGAACCGAGATGAAAATGACAAGCTCTGTGGAGATGTTGATTACGATGCTGTTGCACCAATTGCTAGTCATATCACCCCTGTACCTGGTGGAGTTGGTCCAATGACCATTACCATGCTGATGGAACAGACTTATCAGGCTGCTTTAAGAACGCTGGATAAAAATTAAGTTTATGATGAAAAATGGTTGAGATAGTGATATCTCGACTTTTCATTTGCTGTAAAGATACTTATTTCAATTGATGTTTTTCTTTATTTTTTTGTAGTATAATGAAGTAGAGGTGATTAGGTGATTGTAAAAGTTTGTAATGCAGATTATAGTCTCCAGTGGGATGGAATCTATCAATTTGCTCTTGAAAACTATCCACATATTCAAGAATGGGAATTGGAGAAGCTAGCAAAGTTTATTGCTTATGAACAGGACCATTGTCGTCAGACCATTATGGAATGTGAGGATCTTGAATTAAATATACAAATTCATGATTACTTGCAAGAGCATAGCTATTTTCCTCCCTACAGGCCAAGTCATCGCCTTGTAGCTTCTACTTATGATATTCATAGGAAGTTGGTTACTTCAAATTTTTGTAGTCATACTTGTACAGTTGAGGTGGCTCAGGCGATTTTTCAGATTGGAAAACTTATGTCGGCGGTAAAAATATTTGGTAAAAGTGGGGCTGAGCTAGTTACAGATAGTCGTAATGCAGCTTCTGATCCAGCAGACTATTTTGACTATATCATGTTCGGATGGTCTAATACGTCTTCGGGTTACCGACTCGCTATGGAGCGTTTGTTAGGACGGGCACCGTCTGAGGAGGAATTGCAAGAAAAGTTCATTCCTGGCGTTAGTTTTCATTTTCTGTATGAAGAATTAATTCAAGCGCCAGGTTATATCTTTGATGGCTATCATGTTGCGAAGGTAAGAGATAGTTTAGATTTGGATACCTTTCTTCATTTGTGTATCATCCCGTCAAAAGATAAGGCTTGTTTTGAAGGTTTGATTCCTTGTCAATTACAAGATAGAGTGATTTACCTAGACTATGAGGGAGAAGGGTTACAGGCTTGGAATACCAAGGTTAATCAAGTGCTACAAAGTAAGGATAAGTTTAAGGAGTAGTGTATGAAAGAGATTGATCAAGCTCTACTGAAAAAAGTAATCATCGAGCGTCCTCGTTCTAGTCATAAGGGAGACTACGGTCGTCTTCTCTTGATTGGGGGAACGTATCCCTATGAGGGAGCGATTATTATGGCTGCTTTAGGGGCTGTTAGAAGTGGTGCAGGCTTGGTGACAGTAGCAACGGATGAAGAGAATATTCCAGCTCTACATAGCCATCTGCCAGAGGCTATGGCTTTTGACCTTGATGATAAGCAATTACTTGAGCAACAGTTGCAGAAAGCTAATATTGTCTTGGTCGGACCTGGACTAGTGGATGATGAGCGTGGAGAAGAGCTTCTCCAAACAGTCTTTCATCATTTAGTCCAAAATCAGACCCTCATACTGGATGGTGGTGCCCTATCCATTTTTGCTAAGACGGGAATGAAATTTCCTAAGGCTCAGCTTGTTTTAACTCCACATCAAAGGGAATGGCAAGTCTTGTCAGGCTTAGATTTGACTTCCCAAGGAACCGATGAAACAGGGGAGGCCTTGAAGAAATTTCCTACTGGGATGATTCTAGTTCAAAAAGGTCCTGCTACTCGAATCTGGCAAGCAGCTCAAGCTGATTGTTATCAACTGGGTGTTGGTGGTCCTTATCAGGCGACTGGGGGCATGGGAGATACCCTAGCTGGGATGATTGCTGGTTTTGCTGGTCAATTCCCACAAGTTAGTCTCTATGAAAGAGTGACGGTAGCGACCTATCTACATTCAGCCATTGCCCAAGAACTAGCTGAGGACAACTTTGTAGTTCTGCCAACCACGATTAGTCAACATATCCCTGCATTCATGAAAAAAATACAAAAAGACACCTGATTTTTTCAGGTGTCTTTTGATGATTAGAAGAGGCCTTTGACCTTATCTACAAGACCGTTAAGTCCTTCTGATCCTGAGACCAAAACTTGTGCTTGGCTTAGGTACTCACTGAGTTGATCTTTGTTTTCATCAACAAACGTTTTTGCTGCAGAAAAATCTTTGTTCTCAATGAGTTCCTTTACTTGATTAAACAAATCTAATGGGTTCATGAGTTCCCTCCTTTTCTACAATTCTATCCAATCATTTTTTTCAAATCTTGCAAGAAACTTGACTCTTCAAATAAAGTTCAGGGGTGTCAAATGGTGCAAATTTTGATATAATTTTTAGTGATGAACTTTAGAAATAATCGGTATGTGGTTGTAGATTTAGAAGCAACAAGTACTGGAAGTAAGGCGAAAATCATCCAAGTGGGAATTGTAGTCATTGAAGATGGTGAGATTGTTGAACAGTATGCGACTGATGTCAACCCTCATGAACGCTTGGATTCTCATATCAAAGAATTAACGGGTTTGACTGATAAACGTTTGGCAAAGGCTCCAGAGTTTTCTCAGGTGGCTGGAAAGATTTTTGAACTGGTCAAAGACGGTATTTTTGTTGCGCACAATGTTCAGTTCGATGCTAATTTATTGGCAGAATTCCTCTTTTTTGAGGGTTATGAATTGCGCACGCCTCGTATCGATACAGTGGAGTTGGCTCAAGTCTTTTACCCTCAACTTGAGAAGTATAATCTCGGCATTCTTTGCCAAGAGTTGGGGATTCCTCTAGAGCAAGCCCATTCAGCCCTATCTGATGCCCAAGCAACAGCAGAACTCTTTCTTTGTATGAGACAAAAGATGTTTGAACTGCCAAAAGGGTTGTTGGAGCGCTTATTGAGTTTATCAGACAGCTTACTCTATGAATCTTACCTAGTCATCGAGGAAGTTTATCAGAAACAGTCCCTCCTCGTTGAGCACGATTTGGTAGAAGTGCAAGGTTTATTCTTAAGAAAAGAAAAATCAGCTCTTTCTCCGCGAAAACTATCTAAAGATTTCCAGACTAACATTGCCTTGTTGGGTTTGGAGGAAAGAAGCCGACAAGAAGAATTTGCTCAAAAGGTCCAAGAGTTTTTACAAGAGGAAACAATTTCTTTTATTCAGGCTCAAACGGGGATCGGAAAAACCTACGGCTATCTCCTGCCAGCCTTGTCACTTGAAAACGAAGGGGGAATCCTACTTAGTGTTCCGACTAAAATCCTTCAAAATCAGGTAATGCAAGAGGAGGCTAAAAGACTAGAAGAGATTTTCCACATTTCTACTCATAGTCTCAAAGGACCACAGAATTACTTGAAGTTAGATGCCTTTCATGCAGCACTAGAGGAAGAAGAGTCCAATCGTTTGTATACGCGTTTCAAGATGCAACTCCTAGTTTGGCTGACTGAGACTGATACTGGAGACTTAGATGAAATTGGTCAGCTTTATCGCTATCAGCAATTTTTACCAAACTTGGTTCATGATGGAAATCTTCACAAAGATTCTCTCTTTTGGCTAGAGGATTTTTGGAGACGTGGTCAGGAAAAAGCGCGTTCTTGTAAGTTGCTAGTGACAAATCATGCTTACCTCCTTACTCGACTTGAAGATGATCCGAGTCTTTTAGAGGGACGTCTCTTGATTTTGGATGAAGCCCAGAAAATCTTGTTGACCTTGGAAAATCTTTCTCGAAAATCTTATTTGCTAACGGATTTGCTAGATCAACTAGACCAAGCTCTATCAAGGGAAGAAGGCATGCTTGAAAGACGCTTGCTAGAGAGTATTCGTTTTGAGCTTTCTTATCTGCTGGAGCAGTTTCTATCTGGCAAACGGAAGATGTGTCCAGCTAGTAGCATTGACAAGCTCCGACAAGATTTTTCTGAGTTGAATTTACCAGAATTTAAAGACTATCAGAGATTTTTCTCGTCTGAAGGAGAATTTTGGTTATCAGTTTCAGAACTCTCTAGTAAAAAAATCGAGATTACTTCTAGTCGCGATCAACGTTTGCTATTTTCTCAGATATTTCCAGAATCCTGCCAGCTTCTCGGAATCTCTGCAACCCTAGAAATTAGTAGCAGAGTTTCTTTGCCAGAATTGTTAGGATTCCCGCAAGCAAACATTTATTACCTAGATGAACAATTTCAGGAAAATCAGGAAATTTTGTTGGTGAATGATTTTCCGTTGGTGACAGAAATTTCATCTGAGGAATATGCACAAGCAATTGTAGAAGTTCTAGAAGAATTATTCCAGTTTGAAGAACCCATTCTAGTCTTGTTTACTGCGAAAGATTTATTATTGCAGGTATCTGATACTTTAAGAATTCCCCATCTAGCCCAGTACAAGCATGGGGAACCAGCTCAATTAAAAAAACGTTTTGAAAGAGGCGAGCGTGAGCTTTTGCTTGGTGCGGGAAGTTTTTGGGAAGGTGTCGATTTTTCAAGACATCCGCGGGTTATTGAAGTGGTGACTCGTCTACCTTTCCAAAATCCAGAAGATCCTTTTACTAAAAAGATGAACCAAGAGCTCCGCCTTGAAGGGAAAAATCCTTTTTACGATTATCAGCTTCCTATGGCCATTATTCGCCTCAAGCAAGCGATTGGACGAACCATGCGCCGAGTTGGTCAACGCTCCGCAGTTTTGATTTTAGATAGCCGTATGTCAAGTAAACGATATGGCAAACAAATCAGCAAGGCTCTGTCTCGTACCAGTCGAGTAAGGAATATTAGCCGAGAGCAAGTATTCTCAAAAGTTCAAGAATTTTTAAATAAACAATGAAATGAATACCTGAAAGAATGAAGGAGGCCTTTTATGAAACGTTCTCTCGACTCTAGGGTCGATTATAGTTTAATATTACCAGTATTTTGTTTGTTGGTGATTGGAGTTGTAGCTATTTATATAGCAGTTAGTCATGACTACCCAAACAATGTTTGGTCCATACTTGGACAACAACTGGCTTGGATATCGCTAGGGATTGTTTTTAGCTTCATAGTCATGTTTTTTAACACAAAATTTCTCTGGCAGTCCACGCCTTATTTATATGGACTCGGTCTAGCCTTGATGGTCTTGCCTTTAGTCTTCTACAACCCGAGTTTAGTAGCTGCAACTGGTGCGAAAAACTGGGTGTCAATCGGTGGTTATACACTTTTTCAACCCTCCGAATTCATGAAGATATCCTATATTTTGATGCTGGCATACGTTATCGTAACCTTTACCAAGAAACATAAAGACAAAGAACGAACGATTGGTTTAGATTTTTTATTAATTTTGTGGATGATTGTTTTCACGATGCCAGTTATGGTTTTGCTAGCCTTGCAAAGTGACCTTGGTACAGCTATGGTTTTTGTCGCAATCTTTGCAGGACTTGTCTTATTGTCTGGTGTTTCTTGGAAGATTATTATTCCAATTTTTGTAGTAGTTGTATCGGCGATTGCAGGATTCCTAGCAATCTTTATCACAAAAGACGGGCGTGCCTTTATGCATCAGATTGGGATGCCAACTTATCAGATAAATCGTATCCTAGCTTGGCTCAATCCCTTTGATTATGCCCAAACGACTACCTATCAACAGGCGCAGGGTCAAATTGCGATTGGTAGCGGTGGAATTTTTGGTCAAGGCTTTAATGTGTCTAATCTCCTTATTCCAGTCCGCGAGAGTGATATGATTTTCACAGTAATTGCGGAAGATTTTGGATTTATTGGTTCAGTTGTAGTGGTTGCACTCTATCTACTGCTCATCTATCGCATGTTAAAGATTACCCTAAAATCCAATAATCAATTTTATACCTACATCTCAACTGGATTTATCATGATGCTCTTGTTCCATATCTTTGAAAATATTGGTGCGGTTACTGGTCTTCTTCCTCTGACAGGGATTCCTTTGCCCTTTATTTCCCAAGGGGGATCAGCTATTATCAGTAATCTAATTGGTGTCGGTTTGCTGTTATCGATGAGCTACCAAACCCATTTGGCTGATGAAAAGAGTGGTCGAACAAGATTCAAACGTAAAAAAGTTGTATTGAAAAAAGTGAAATAAGGAGGTCGCTATGCCTAAAGTTGCAGTTATCCTAGCAAATGGTTTTGAAGAAATTGAAGCCTTGACGGTCGTAGACGTCATGCGCCGCGCAAATATCACCTGCCATATGGTAGGATTTGAAGATAAAGTGACAGGTTCACATGCCATTCAAGTTCAGGCTGATCGAGTGTTTGATGGTGATTTATCAGAGTATGACATGATTGTCCTTCCAGGAGGTATGCCTGGCGCTGCCCACTTGCGGGACAATGAACAATTAATCACTGAACTTCAAAAATTTGAGAAAATAGGTAAAAAGGTGGCAGCCATCTGTGCTGCTCCAATTGCTTTGAATCGAGCTGGTCTCCTAGAAGGAAGAAACTTCACCTGCTATGATGGAGTCCAAGAACAAATTGCTGACGGTCACTACCACAAAGAAACAGTCGTAGTGGATGGAAATATCATTACGAGCCGTGGACCAGCAACAGCTTTAGCCTTTGCTTACTACTTGGTTGAAACACTGGGCGGAGATGCTGAGTCTCTAAGAAATGGCATGCTCTACACAGACCTATTTGAAAAATAATGAACAAACGGAGGAGAATCTTTCTTGATGGAGAAGATTCTTCTCTTTTTTAATGGCAAAAACCAAGGTAAAAATCGCTTTTTTTTATAAAAAATGGTATAATGAAGGGTATGAAATATCACGATTACATCTGGGATTTAGGTGGAACCCTGCTTGATAATTATGAAACTTCTACAGCAGCTTTTGTAGAAACATTAGCAGAGTTCGGGATTGAGCAGGAACACGATAGTGTTTACGAGGCTTTGAAGATATCGACTGCCTTTGCTATCGAAAAGTATGCTCCAGGTATTGAAAACTTTCTTGAGAAATATAAGGAAAATGAAGCCCGTGAGCTTGAACACCCAGTTTTATTTGATGGGATTCCGGTACTCTTGGAAGAAATATCAAACCAAGGTGGCCGTAATTTCTTGGTTTCTCATCGAAACGATCAGGTATTGGAGATTTTAGCAAAAACTGAGATAGCTCCTTACTTTACAGAAGTAGTGACGGCTAGTTCAGGTTTTAAACGCAAGCCTGATCCTGAATCGATGATTTATTTACGTGATAAGTATCATATAACATCAGGTCTAGTCATTGGTGACCGTGCCATTGATGTAGAAGCAGGACATGCTGCAGGCTTAGATGCCTATCTCTTTGAGGATATTGTGTCCTTAAAACAAGCAATAGACATGTAAGAAAAAGGGGAAAAATGACAGAAGATATTAAAAACCAACAGGCACAAGATTATGATGCCAGTCAAATTCAAGTTTTGGAAGGTCTGGAAGCTGTTCGTATGCGTCCAGGGATGTACATCGGTTCAACTTCGAAAGAGGGTCTTCACCACCTAGTCTGGGAAATTGTAGATAATTCTATCGATGAGGCCTTGGCAGGATTTGCTAGTCATATCGAGGTCTTTATTGAACCTGATGATTCCATTACAGTTATCGATGATGGTCGTGGAATTCCAGTTGGTATCCAAGAGAAAACAGGACGTCCTGCCGTTGAAACAGTCTTTACTGTTCTTCACGCCGGAGGTAAATTCGGCGGTGGCGGATACAAGGTATCTGGTGGACTCCATGGTGTAGGGTCATCAGTTGTAAATGCTCTTTCAACACAGTTGGATGTTCGCGTTCATAAAAATGGAAAGATTCACTACCAAGAATACCGTCGTGGTCATGTTGTTGCAGACCTTGAGGTGATCGGGGATACGGATAAAACAGGGACAATCGTTCACTTTACTCCAGACCCAGAAATTTTTACTGAGACAACGACATTTGATTTTGATAAATTAAATAAACGTATTCAAGAGTTAGCCTTTTTGAACCGCGGGCTTCAAATTTCTATTACTGACAAACGTGAAGGACTTGAACAAACCAAGCATTATCACTACGAAGGCGGGATTGCGAGCTACGTTGAGTACATCAACGAAAACAAGGATGTTATCTTTGATACACCAATCTACACAGATGGTGAAATGGATGATATTACAGTGGAAGTCGCGATGCAGTACACAACGGGTTACCACGAGAATGTCATGAGTTTCGCCAACAATATTCATACCCATGAAGGTGGAACACATGAGCAAGGTTTCCGTACAGCCTTAACTCGTGTTATCAATGACTATGCTCGTAAAAACAAACTTCTAAAAGATAACGAAGATAACCTAACAGGTGAGGATGTCCGTGAAGGATTGACAGCTGTTATCTCTGTGAAGCATCCAAATCCTCAGTTTGAAGGACAAACTAAGACAAAACTTGGAAATAGTGAAGTTGTAAAGATTACCAATCGCCTCTTCAGCGATGCATTCTCTGACTTCCTTTTGGAAAATCCACAGATTGCTAAGCGCATCGTTGAAAAAGGGATTTTGGCTGCCAAAGCGCGTGTTGCTGCCAAGCGTGCGCGTGAAGTTACACGTAAGAAATCTGGTTTAGAAATTTCAAATCTTCCAGGAAAATTAGCGGACTGTTCATCAAACAATCCAGCTGAAACTGAACTTTTCATCGTCGAAGGAGACTCTGCAGGGGGGTCTGCAAAATCAGGACGTAATCGTGAATTCCAAGCCATCTTACCAATTCGTGGTAAAATCCTTAACGTTGAAAAGGCAACTATGGATAAAATCCTTGCAAATGAGGAGATTCGCAGTCTTTTCACAGCTATGGGAACAGGATTTGGCGCAGAGTTCGATGTTAGCAAAGCTCGCTATCAAAAACTGGTTATCATGACAGATGCCGATGTCGATGGAGCCCATATTCGTACTCTCTTGTTAACTCTGATTTATCGCTATATGAAACCCGTTCTAGAGGCTGGTTATGTTTATATCGCTCAACCACCAATTTACGGTGTCAAAGTTGGTAGTGAGATTAAGGAATATATTCAACCTGGCGCAGACCAAGAAGTCCGCCTACAAGAAGCCTTGGCTCGCTACAGCGAAGGTCGTTCCAAACCAACCATTCAACGTTATAAAGGTCTTGGAGAGATGGATGACCACCAACTTTGGGAAACTACGATGAATCCTGAACATCGTCTCATGGCTCGTGTATCAGTAGATGACGCAGCAGAAGCAGATAAGATTTTTGATATGCTCATGGGTGATCGAGTTGAACCACGTCGAGAATTTATCGAAGAAAACGCTGTTTACAGTACTCTTGACGTATAAAAATATTGGGAAATAGTTCCCAATGTTTGAAAAATATGATATAATCATTACAATTGTGTCATGTATAAAAGGAGTTTGATATGTCAAATAATCAGTTGATTATTACTTTGATTGGAATTGCAGTCCTGCTTCTTATTGCTTTTGCAGTAGCAATTTTGCTACGTAAACGAAATGAGAGTAGACTTGCAGCTTTAGAAGAAAGAAAAGAAGAACTATATAACCTTCCTGTTAATGATGAGGTAGAGGTTGTAAAAAACATGCATCTGATCGGTCAAAGTCAGATTGCTTTTAGAGAATGGAACCAAAAATGGGTAGATTTGTCTCTTAACTCTTTTGCAGATATCGAGAATAACCTCTTTGAAGCTGAAGGATACAATAACTCATTCCGTTTCTTGAAAGCTAAGCACCAGATTGATCAAATTGAAAGTCAAATCCAACTTGTTGAAGAAGATATTGCAGAAATTCGTAATGCCTTGTCTGAGTTGGAAAAACAAGAGTCAAAAAATAGTGGACGTGTTCTGCATGCCCTAGATTTATTTGAGAAACTACAAAACACTGTAGCTGAAGATCCTGAAAAATATGGTCAAGCTCTTCCAGAAATTGAAAAACAATTGGAGAACATCCAATCTGAGTTTTCTCAATTTGTAACTTTGAATTCATCAGGGGATCCGGTTGAAGCAGCAGGGATTTTAGATAACGCTGAAAATCATATTTTGGCGTTGACACATATCGTTGAAAGAATTCCAGCGATTGTCACTAAGCTTACTACTGAATTGCCAGAACAACTTGAAGATTTAGAAGCAGGTTACCGCAAGCTTTTAGATGAAAACTACCATTTTGTAGAAACTGATATCGAATCTCGTCTTCAACTTCTCTATGAAGCCTTGAAGAATAATCACGAAAATATCCGTACATTGGAGTTGGATAATGCAGAGTATGAAAACACTCAAATCCAAGAAGAAATCAATGCACTTTATGATATTTTCACTCGTGAAATTGCAGCCCATAAAGCTTTTGAGAAATTGGTAACTACCCTTCCTACCTATCTTAAACACTTGAAAGAAAATAATCAGGTACTGGTTAAAGATATCGAACGTCTTGGGAAAACCTATTTGATTTCAGAAAGCGATGTGAATCGAGTTCGTCGTCTTCAAGCTGATATCTCAGCCTTGAATGCTACTATTGAAGAAATGACTCATGCAGAGTCAGAAGTTTCAGAAGCATATTCTGTCTTACAAGAACGTTTGGAAAATCTCCAATCTACATTAAAAGATATTGAAGATGACCAAATCGGTGTTAGTGAGCGTCTCGTTAAAATTGAAAAAGATGACATCAATGCTCGTCAAAAAGCAAATGTATATGTCAACCGTCTGCATACGATTAAACGCTACATGGAGAAGAGAAATCTTCCAGGAATTCCACAAAAATTCTTGAAGCTCTTCTTTGATGCAAGCCACAGTACAGAAGACTTGATGGCTGAGCTGGAACAAGCACAAGTGAATATCGAATCTGTGAATCGTATCCTTGAGATTGCGACAAATGATATGAATATGTTGGAAGAAGAAACATACAGTATCGTTCAAAATGCAACATTGACAGAACAATTGCTTCAATATTCGAACCGTTACAGATCATTTGATGATCGTATTCAACAAGCTTTCCAGGAAGCTTTGAATATCTTTGAAACAACATTTGATTACCAAGCATCTTTCGAAAAAATCTCTCAAGCATTAGAAGTTGCCGAGCCTGGTGTTACCAATCGCTTCGTTACTTCTTATGAAAAAACAAGAGAAAGTATTCGTTTCTAATTTATAAATGAATCCTAGATTTTTCTAGGATTCTTTTACTTTTCTTTACCTATTTTAAATATTTTTATGCCATGTTTTCATTGAAATTATAGTTCATATTTGATATGATTAGACTATGACAAAAAAGAGATTACCCCAGAATAAAGTAAAGAAGAAAAATAATAAAAAGCTTGGCATTCTTGTCTTGCTTTTGTTTCTAACAATGTTAGCACTCGGTAGTGTGATTACCTATAAAGTGCTGAATAAACAAGCCTTTGAACAGAAGATTGAGAACCTCAAGAAGGAAAAAGATGACGCCTACTCCCAAGGAAGTCAAAAAGAACATTTCCGTAAAGAGAAATCAGAAATCATCACCTATTATCCACTAGTCGGTGACAGCCTTATTTCCCCTATCAAGGATATCATCGTAAAAGACATCACTGACAAAGTAGAAGGTAAAGAACAGTTAATTTTTTATTACTCAGAAAAAGGGGATTCCTCTTTAACTGGGGTTGAAAATCGTTTGATTAAAAAACAGGCCTATGACTTAGCAAATTCTAATGTCGTTGAATTAGAAAATACTACTTTAGACCAGCTGTATCTGAAAGAGGATGGCTCTATCTTTACCTTGGATCAACTCTTTACAGACCCATCTACAGCCAAAGAAAAAATCCTTGAGGGTGTTAAGTCAGCTCTCCTAGATAAAAAAATAGAGCAATCAATTGTCGACCAAGTTTCAGCTGATTTCTCAGCTACAGAATTGTCAAGTTGGAAGTTTGCTTACAAAGATAGTCAATTGGTTCTATATCCAGTTAAGGCAACTACAAATGTTGAAGAGATAGCAATGCCTATTTCAGATTTCTTTGATTATATTCAAACATCCTATCTAACAGAAAAAGATGCTGAACTTTATAAAAAAGTTCAAGCAGAAAAACATAAAAAAGTGGTAGCTCTTACCTTTGATGATGGTCCTGATGGTAATACAACACCACAAGCCTTGGACATCTTAGCTAAGTACAAAATCAAGGCAACCTTCTTTGTACAAGGAAAAAATATTGCAGGTAATGAAGCTATCCTCAAACGTATGCAGGCTGAAGGGCACGAAGTTGGAAACCATAGTTGGAACCATCCAGTTTTAACACAACTCTCATTAGAAGATGCTAAGAAACAAATTACGGATACAGAAACAGCGATCACTAGTGTTCTCGGAAAGAGTTCAAAATTGATGCGCCCACCATATGGTGCCATCTCAGATGATATCCGTAATAGTCTCGATTTGAGCTTTATTATGTGGGATGTTGATAGCTTAGACTGGAAGAGTAAAAACGAAGCAGCCATTCTAACACAAGTCCAACGTCAAACGACAGATGGGTCTATCATCCTCATTCACGATATCCATCAAACATCTGTTAACTCATTGCCAAAAGTTATTGAATATTTGCAGGGACAAGGGTATAGCTTTGTTACAGTCACTGAATTACTAGGGAATCGTGTAAAACCACATGAGATATACTATTCTCGTACCCAATAATTAGATTTAAATTCAATTATTAGAAAAAAACTAAAAAAGATTATTTTTATCTTGACAAGTAGGAAAAAACTTGATATCATATAAAAGATGAGAAAAGCAGAAGTGAGAACTTCTCGCCTTGCGACTAACGTTGTCTGGCCCCTACAGATCAAGTTTCAGAAATGAACTATAATCATGTAGAGCGGATTTGCGTTAGCAAGTCCGCTCTTGTTTTTCTCTAAAATTAAAAAAGAGGTGAAAACCATAGCAAAGCAAGACTTATTCATCAATGATGAAATTCGTGTACGTGAAGTTCGCTTAATCGGTCTTGAGGGCGAACAATTGGGTATCAAACCACTTGGTGAAGCGCAAGCACTTGCGGACGACGCTAATGTGGACTTGGTTCTCATTCAACCTCAAGCTAAACCTCCTGTTGCGAAAATTATGGACTACGGTAAGTTCAAATTTGAGTACCAGAAGAAACAAAAAGAGCAACGCAAAAAACAAAGCGTTGTGACCGTGAAAGAAGTTCGATTGAGCCCAGTTATTGATAAGGGTGATTTCGATACGAAACTTCGCAGTGCTCGCAAGTTCCTTGAAAAAGGGAACAAAGTGAAGGTTTCCATTCGCTTTAAGGGTCGTATGATTACCCATAAAGAGATTGGAGCAAAAGTTTTAGCCGATTTCGCTGAAGCAACTCAAGATATTGCTATCATCGAACAACGTGCTAAAATGGATGGTCGTCAAATGTTCATGCAGTTGGCCCCAGCAACTGACAAGAAATAATCTGTCAGAAAGTTAAAAAAAGGAGAAAATATCATGCCAAAACAAAAAACACACCGCGCATCAGCTAAACGTTTCAAACGTACAGGTTCTGGTGGACTTAAACGTTTCCGTGCTTACACTTCTCACCGTTTCCACGGAAAAACTAAGAAACAACGTCGTCATCTTCGTAAAGCATCTATGGTGCATTCAGGAGATTTCAAACGTATCAAAGCAATGCTTACTCGCTTGAAATAATCGCGTATTTGTAAGTTAACAATTCTAGGAAATATTGGAGGAAATATAAATGGCACGTGTTAAAGGTGGCGTTGTATCACGCAAACGTCGTAAACGTATTTTAAAATTAGCAAAAGGTTACTATGGAGCTAAACACATCTTGTTCCGTACTGCAAAAGAACAAGTAATGAACTCTTACTACTATGCATACCGTGACCGTCGTCAAAAGAAACGTGACTTCCGCAAATTGTGGATCACACGTATCAATGCGGCAGCTCGTATGAACGGACTTTCATACTCACAATTGATGCATGGTTTGAAATTGGCTGAGATCGAAGTTAACCGTAAAATGCTTGCTGACTTGGCTGTTAACGATGCAGCAGCTTTCACAGCTCTTGCAGATGCAGCAAAAGCAAAACTTGGTAAATAATTATTCATAAGACTGGTGCAAGTTTGTTCCAGTCTTTTTTAAACAAAGGAGAAAAGATGGCTTCAAAAATGTTACATACTTGCTTGCGAGTAGAAAATCTTGAAAAATCAATTGCTTTTTATCAAGATGCTTTTGGATTTAAGGAATTGCGTCGTCTGGACTTCCCAGAACACGCTTTTACCATTGTTTATCTAGGTCTTGATGGCGATGATTATGAATTGGAGTTGACTTACAACTACGATCACGGACCTTATGTTGTGGGTGACGGTTTTGCGCACATTGCTCTAAGCACACCTGACCTTGAGGCTCTTCATAAAGAACATAGCGACAAAGGCTACGAAGTTACAGCACCTAATGGACTTCCAGGAACACAACCAAACTATTACTTTGTCAAAGATCCAGATGGATACAAGGTAGAAGTGATTCGTGAAAAATAATAAAAACTCCTCATTTGTCAAATTGAGTTAGACCATTTCACCTGACTCAGAAAAACTTGATAGGGAGGACTGTAGGTCATTTATGTTAGTTTCTTTCAGACAAATGTGTGTGTTTGTCTGAGACTAATATAGATGGCTTTTTCTATCTAGCTTAATGTGACAAATTGAGATATAATAAAAATAATTAAACAAATTAGTGGGAGAAAAAAATGTCAGACCAAAATCCAAATGTAGAGCTAAACAAAGAAGAAGATAAACTAATTGTAGACGATAATTCAGTTAAAAATACGGAGAATGGTCCAAAAGCAGTCAAGAAACCTTCGGCTCTTCTATCTTTCTCATTTTATTTGGCACTTACCTATATTCTTCTATTTATAACTCTTGCTTTATTTACTGCTCCATGGGGGATTGTATTCTTGATTTTTCTAGGTCCTAATTTAATTGCTTACGTTATAGCAACTTTTTTAACTAAGATAGGAATCAAGAAAGTAAATAGAAATTTCTTGTATGCGAGTGCAGGATTTTATTTTCTTTCCGGACTTTTAGCATTCGACCCAGATTGGCAGATGTTTAGGGTCTTTCCTTATCTCTCACTAGTTCTAGTTATAATCGGAATATTTTTAACGAAAGATATAAATAACTAAGTTAAAAAAGCTAGGCGTAACTCTTCTTCGAACTTATTTCATATCATAAAACCATAGCCTTTAAGGCTGTGGTTTTTTAGTTTCATGATTAGAAAGAAATTGTGCTTCTATTTTTTAAAATGGTATAATAGAAAAAGAAAAAGGGAGGTGAGAAAGAATGATTGCCCAACTGGATACGAAAACTGTCTATAGTTTCATGGAGAGCATGGTTTCGATTAAGAGATATGTCAGCCTTGGGAAAGAATATGGCTATTCATCACTTGGCATCATGGATGAAGATAATCTCTATGGAGCCTATTATTTTATCAAAGAATGCCAAAAACAAGGAATTCAGCCTTTATTAGGCCTTGAGATGTCAGTTCATCATAAAGATGAATGGATCAATCTACGCTTTTTAGCCCTGTCAAACCGAGGTTATCAAAACCTGATGAAGCTGTCGTCTTTAAAGATGACAGGTAAAAAAGAATGGACTGATTTCTCTTCCTACCTTGAAGATATTTGTGTCATTGTTCCTTACTATCCTGAAATTGATTCCTTGGACTTAGGGCATGACTACTATATCGGAGTGTATCCAGATACAGCTCAATCGAATTTTTCTCACCCGATTCTCCCTCTTTATCGTGTTAACTCTTTTGAGTTTGAGGATTTAGAAGCTCTACAGATGCTTAAAGCGATTAAAGAGAACGTGACCTTGCGAGAGGTAGATGTTCAATCTCAACAGGGCTTGTTTTTGCCTGCTGAACGTCTTGAACAGGTTTTTCTAGAGAAGTTCCCAATCGCACTGGATAATCTTGCAAGATTGGTCAAGGATACTTCCTACGAGATTGATAGTAGTCTCAAGCTTCCACGTTTCAATCCAGAGAGACCTGCTGTTGAAGAACTTCAGGAGAGAGCTATCAAGGGTTTGGAGCAAAAAGGCTTGCTAGATTCAGTCTATCAGGAACGTTTAGAAGAAGAACTGTCTGTGATTCATGATATGGGATTCGATGACTATTTCTTGGTTGTCTGGGACCTTTTACGTTTTGGTCGTTCTCAAGGTTATTATATGGGGATGGGACGCGGCTCCGCAGTTGGAAGTTTAGTAGCCTACGCCCTAGATATTACTGGAATTGATCCTGTAGCTAAAAATCTTATCTTTGAGCGCTTCTTAAATCGTGAACGTTACACCATGCCAGATATTGATATTGATATCCCAGATATCTATCGTCCAGAGTTTATTCGCTATGTTCGTGACCGTTATGGTAGTATCCATGCTGCGCAGATTGTCACTTATTCAACCTTTGGAGCCAAGCAGGCCATCCGAGACATCTTCAAACGTTATGGTGTCCCTGAATATGAATTGACGGCCATTACGAAAAAAATAGGTTCTAAAGATACTCTAACGACAGCCTATGAAGGCAATCTAGGTTTTAGACAACTCATTCAGAGTAAGATGGAGTACCAAAAGGCCTTTGAAATTGCCAAAAAGATTGAAGGTTATCCACGACAGACTTCTATCCATGCAGCTGGTGTCGTTATCAGTGATAAAAATCTAACAGATTATATCCCTCTCAAGTATGGAGAGGATATGCTCATTACCCAATATGATGCCCATGGAGTTGAAGGAAATGGCCTGCTCAAGATGGATTTCTTGGGCCTACGAAACTTAACCTTTGCTCAAAAAATGCAGGAGCTCTTATATGAAACTCAAGGTAGTTCACTAAGAATTGAGGATATTGATCTTGAAGATAAAGCAACCTTAGCCCTCTTTGCTGCAGGTAAGACCAAGGGAATCTTTCAGTTTGAACAACCTGGAGCCATACGCTTATTGAAACGCGTGAAACCACAAAATTTTGAAGAAGTAGTGGCGACGACTTCCTTGAACCGACCAGGTGCGAGTGACTATATAGATAACTTTGTTGCCAGAAAACATGGTAAAGAAAAAGTTACAGTACTTGACCCTATACTAGAAGATATTTTAGCTCCGACCTATGGCATCATGCTTTACCAAGAACAGGTCATGCAAGTAGCTCAACGCTATGCAGGTTTCAGTCTTGGAAAAGCCGATATCTTGCGTCGTGCTATGGGGAAAAAGAATGCTGCCGAGATGCACCGAATGGAGGAGAGTTTTATTCAAGGGGCCCTCGAAAAAGGGCATGGACAAAAACAGGCTCAAGAAGTTTTTGCCGTAATGGAAAAATTTGCCGGTTATGGATTTAACCGTTCGCATGCTTATGCTTATGCTGCCTTAGCTTTTCAGCTTGCCTACTTTAAAACACATTTTCCAGCAATCTTCTATCAGGTCATGCTCAATTATGCTAGCGGGGATTATATTCTCGATGCGCTTGAAATGGGCTTTGAACTGACTCCGCTTTCTATCAACACAGTTCCATATCAAGATAAACTAGCAGATAAGACAATCCATCTAGGACTCAAGAGTATCAAGGGAATGACTCGTGATTTTGCCTACTGGATTATCGAGCATCGTCCATTTAGCAGTGTTGAAGATTTCATCACACGATTACCGAAAAATTATCAAAAGATTAGCCTCTTAACCCCTTTAGTGGAAGTTGGTTTGTTTGATAATTTTGAGAAAAATCGTCAAAAAATCTTAACCAACCTACCAACTCTATTTATCTTTGTAGAAGAATTAGGTAGCCTCTTTGCGGATTCTAGCTATAGTTGGACAGATACAGAGGACTTTTCAAATATTGAGAAATTCCAAAAAGAGCAGGAATGGTTAGGAGTTGGAATTAGCCAACACCCATTGCTGGTTTTAGCGAAGAATCCTTTGTATCCGATCGTGAGTTTATCTGAGCTTTCCGAAGGCCAGACAGCTACAGTGCTCGTTGAAATTCAGTCTATCCGAGTGATTCGAACTAAAAAAGGTGAAAACATGGCCTTTTTGAAAGTTACTGATAGTAAAACAAGTCTGGAGGTCACTGTTTTTTCTGAACAGTACCGACAATTTAAAAATCTTTTGCACGAAGGAAGTTTCTATTACCTAAATGGAAAAGTACAAGCCAGAGATGGTCGTCTTCAATTAGTTTTAAATAATTTAAAAGAGGCAGTGAGTGAGCGTTTTTGGATTCAAGTTCCCAATCATGACCACGATTCTGAAATTTATCATATTTTAGATCACTACAAGGGACAAATTCCTGTTGTCATTCGTTATGAAAATGAACAAAAAAATATTCTTTTGCCTGGTTATTTAGTTGCAAAAGACGCTGGCTTACAAGAATCTTTAAAACAGATTGTCATGAAAACGATTTATCGTTAAAAATCAATGAAAATAAAAGAATTTTAACTTTAAATATGGTATAATCAGTTAGAATGTTAAAAGAAAAAGGAGCAAAACCAAATGAAACGTATTGCTGTTTTGACTAGTGGTGGGGACGCCCCTGGTATGAATGCTGCCATTCGTGCAGTTGTTCGTCAAGCAATCTCAGAAGGAATGGAAGTTTTTGGTATCTATGATGGATACGCTGGTATGGTTGCTGGTGAAATTTATCCACTTGATGCTGCTTCAGTAGGAGACATCATTTCACGTGGTGGTACTTTCCTTCACTCAGCTCGTTACCCTGAGTTTGCAAAACTCGAAGGTCAACTTAAAGGGATTGAGCAATTGAAAAAACACGGTATCGAAGGTGTCGTGGTTATCGGTGGTGATGGTTCTTATCATGGAGCTATGCGATTGACTGAGCATGGATTCCCTGCTATCGGACTTCCAGGAACAATCGATAACGATATCGTAGGTACTGACTTTACAATCGGATTTGACACTGCAGTAACAACTGCAATGGATGCAATCGATAAGATTCGTGATACATCATCAAGTCACCGTCGTACTTTCGTTGTTGAAGTAATGGGACGTAACGCTGGAGATATCGCCCTTTGGGCAGGTATCGCAACTGGTGCTGACGAAATCATCATCCCTGAAGAAGGTTTCCAATTTGAAGATATCGTAGCAAGCATCAAAGCTGGATATGAACACGGAAAAAAACACAACATTATCGTTTTAGCAGAAGGTGTCATGTCAGCAGCTGAATTTGGTCAAAAACTAAAAGAAGCTGGCGATACAAGCGACCTTCGTGTAACTGAACTTGGTCACATCCAACGTGGTGGTTCACCAACAGCTCGTGACCGTGTATTGGCGTCACGTATGGGCGCACACGCTGTTAAACTCCTTAAACAAGGAATCGGTGGTGTTGCTGTCGGTATTCGTAACGAGAAAATGGTTGAAAATCCAATTCTTGGAACAGCAGAAGAGGGAGCTTTGTTTAGCTTAACAGCTGATGGTAAGATTGTAGTCAATAACCCTCATAAAGCTGATATTGAACTCTCTGACTTGAACAAGAGCTTGTCATAATCAACTTTAACTAATCTGGTAAAATGACCATAAAAGGTCGAATTATATAAAGGAGTCACAAAATCATGAACAAACGTGTAAAAATCGTTGCAACTTTGGGTCCTGCGGTAGAAATCCGTGGTGGAAAAAAATTCGGTGAAGATGGATACTGGGGTGAAAAACTTGACGTTGAAGCTTCAGCTAAAAACATTGCTAAATTGATTGAAGCAGGAGCTAACACTTTCCGTTTCAACTTCTCACACGGTGACCACCAAGAACAAGGTGAACGTATGGCAACTGTTAAACTTGCAGAAAAACTTGCAGGTAAAAAAGTTGGTTTCCTTCTTGATACTAAAGGACCAGAAATCCGTACTGAATTGTTCGAAGGTGAAGCTAAAGAGTACTCATACAAAACTGGTGAAAAAATCCGTGTTGCAACTAAACAAGGAATCAAATCAACTCGTGAAGTGATTGCTTTGAACGTTGCAGGTGCGCTTGACATCTATGATGACGTTGAAGTTGGTCGCCAAGTATTGGTTGACGATGGTAAATTGGGTCTTCGTGTTGTAGAAAAAGATGATGCAACTCGTGAATTTGTCGTTGAAGTTGAAAACGACGGTGTGATCGCTAAACAAAAAGGTGTGAACATCCCTAACACTAAAATTCCTTTCCCTGCTCTTGCTGAACGTGATAACGACGATATTCGTTTCGGTTTGGAACAAGGTATTAACTTTATTGCGATCTCATTCGTACGTACTGCTAAAGATGTTAACGAAGTTCGTGCTATCTGTGAAGAAACTGGTAATGGTCACGTTCAATTGTTTGCTAAAATCGAAAACCAACAAGGTATCGATAACTTGGACGAAATCATTGAAGCTGCTGACGGAATCATGATCGCTCGTGGTGACATGGGTATCGAAGTACCATTCGAAATGGTTCCAGTTTACCAAAAAATGATCATCACTAAAGTAAACGCTGCTGGTAAAGTTGTTATCACTGCAACAAACATGCTTGAAACAATGACTGAAAAACCACGTGCAACTCGTTCAGAAGTATCAGACGTATTCAACGCTGTTATCGACGGAACTGACGCTACAATGCTTTCAGGTGAGTCTGCAAATGGTAAATACCCACTTGAGTCAGTTACAACAATGGCTACAATTGACAAGAACGCTCAAACTCTTCTTAACGAATACGGACGTTTGAACTCAGATTCATTTGAACGTAACTCTAAGACAGAAGTTATGGCTTCAGCAGTTAAAGATGCTACAAATTCAATGGACATCAAATTGGTTGTAACTCTTACTAAGACTGGTCACACAGCACGTTTGATCTCTAAATACCGTCCAAATGCTGATATCTTGGCATTGACATTTGACGAATTGACAGAACGTGGATTGATGTTGAACTGGGGTGTTATCCCAATGTTGACAGAAGCTCCATCATCAACTGATGACATGTTTGAAATTGCTGAACGTAAAGCAGTTGAAGCAGGTCTTGTACAATCTGGTGACGATATTGTTATCGTTGCAGGTGTGCCACTTGGTGAAGCAGTTCGTACAAACACAATGCGTATCCGCACTGTACGTTAATCTAACATTAAAAACCTATCATATCAGGCTTTATAGCTTGTATGATAGGTCTTTTTTTGTTTCATAAGGTCCAGACCCTATTCGTTTAAGAAAAGAAAAAACTCTCTGGTTTTCCAGAGAGTGTGAGAGGCATCTCCATGTGAGAAACTGGTTCACACAATTTCTCAAGGTCCGCTCCTGCGTTATGACCTCCTTTGCGCAATTGTAGCTCTTGCTACATATCGACTCATCGCAGACTTTATTGTACTATAGGGGGTAATAGTTTGTCAAGAAAAAAACAGTCCCTAAAAAAGGAACTGATGAATGATGCTAATTGCCGGGATCGAACCGGCGACCTCATCCTTACCATGGATGCGCTCTGCCTACTGAGCTAAATCAGCTTACTTTGAAAGTATACTATAGATTTAAGCTTTTGTCAATATGCTAATTAGTATGGTAACTCATTGGAAAAGCCCAAGTAATAAACTTGGGCTTGTGAAAATTAGACTATTGTAATTTCTCTCTCTTTTTATCTGGGTTCCAAACAAAACTTGCAACAAAGGTAAAGAGGATTGTCAGAATTCCGATTATAATTGCTAGAATCAAGGCAGGGATACGGATGAGCCACCACAGTGGATTTGGTTTTTTATTGTTGTGCCACTGTTTTGTTTCCTCATCTAGGCGTTGAAATTCAGATTGGATGCGGTCTGCAACCATCTCAATTCCCTCATCATTCATCTTTTTAATATCTGAGATATCAATCGGATTTCCGAAGTTCATATCAATACGTTCACGGCTGACAAGTCCTTTTAGAGTCATAGGACCAGTATAGGTAACTGGCATAATCCGAACCTTAGCCATCTTTGCGATGAGGGCTACACCACCCTTAACATCATTGGAATGACGACTACCACTTGGAAACATAATCAGTGAGCGATTGCTCTTTTTAAGAACATTAATTGGATATTTGATAGCAGAAGAACCTGGGTTATCACGGTCGATAGGGAAAGCACCACACATGCGAATCCACCAACCAAAGATGCGATTTGAAAAGAGTTCTTTTTTTGCCATAAAGACAAATTGCTTTGGTTTTGTTGCAAAAGCCATATAGACTGGATCCCACCAGGTACGGTGTGGCGCAACAAGGATATAGTTTTCATCTAAACTTGGAATTTTTTCAGTATTGTGAAAGTGAGCATTTCCGTTGATTGACCATAGAATCAACATAACCAGCCCACGCAGATAAGTATAAAACATGATGTCTCCTTCAGTTTTCTTTCTTTTATTATACCTTATCATACTAGGACAGGCAAATGTTTTTTGTTTAGGCGGAATAGCTTTTTATATGAAATTAGAAATATTCAAAAAAAAATGATATGATAGAATTTATGGATAAAAATAAAATTATGGGATTAAGCCAATCAGAAGTCAAAGATCGTCAGAAACAGGGACAGGTCAATGATTTCCAAGCTTCAGCTAGTACTAGTACATGGCAGATTGTGAAGAGAAATGTCTTTACTTTATTCAATGCTTTAAACTTTGCCATTGCCCTAGCGCTCGCCTTTGTTCAAGCATGGAGCAATCTAGTTTTCTTTGCAGTTATCTGCTTTAATGCGTTTTCTGGGATTGTAACCGAGCTACGTGCCAAACATATGGTTGATAAGCTCAATCTCTTGAATAAAGAAAAGATTATCACTATTCGTGATGGACAAGAGATAGCTCTGGATCCTAAGGAGCTTGTTTTGGACGATGTGATTCGCTTGTCAGCAGGGGATCAAATTCCAAGTGATGCCATTGTATTAGAAGGTTTTGCAGAAGTCAATGAAGCCATGTTAACGGGTGAGAGCGACTTGGTGCAAAAAGAAGTAGAAGACTTAATGTTGTCGGGTAGCTTTCTTGCAAGTGGTTCTGTCTTTGCTCAGGTACATCATGTTGGGGCGGATAACTATGCTGCTAAACTCATGCTTGAAGCTAAGACAGTGAAGCCGATTAACTCTCGTATCATGAAATCGCTAGACCAGTTAGCCGGCTTTACTGGGAAAATTATCATTCCTTTTGGTATTGCTCTCTTGCTTGAAGCCTTGGTCTTAAAAGGTCTGCCACTGAAGTCTTCTGTAGTCAATTCATCTACAGCTCTTTTGGGGATGTTGCCTAAAGGTATCGCCCTTTTGACCATCACCTCTCTCTTAACTGCTGTTATCAAGCTTGGGTTGAAAAAGGTTTTGGTGCAGGAAATGTATTCTGTTGAAACCTTGGCGCGCGTAGATATGCTCTGCTTGGATAAGACAGGGACAATCACCCAAGGGAAGATGCAGGTTGAGACGGTCCTTCCTCTTACTCCAGCTTATAACAAAGATACCATTGCCAAAATACTAACCAGCTATATGGCACACAGTGAGGATAAAAATCCAACTGCCCAAGCTATTCGAAAGCGTTTTGCGGGAGAGGTAGCTTATCCGATGATTTCTAGCCTTCCATTTTCAAGTGATCGAAAATGGGGAGCAATGGAGTTGGAAGGTCTAGGAACTGTTTTCCTAGGCGCACCGGAGATGTTGTTGGATGCTGAAGTTCCTGAAGCTAGAGAAGCTCTTGAACGAGGATCTCGTGTCTTGGTGTTAGCGCTCAGTCAAGAAAAACTTGACCATCACAAGCCACAAAAGCCATCTGATATTCAGGCTTTGGCTTTGCTTGAGATTCTAGATCCAATTCGAGAAGGTGCTGCTGATACGCTAGACTATCTTCGTTCTCAGGAAGTGGGATTAAAAATTATCTCTGGTGATAATCCAGTCACTGTTTCAAGTATTGCCCAAAAAGCAGGTTTTGCAGACTATCAGAGCTATGTAGATTGTTCGAAAATTAATGATGAAGAATTGATAGCCATGGCTGAGGAAACAGCCATTTTCGGACGTGTCTCACCTCATCAAAAGAAACTCATCATCCAAACTCTGAAAAAAGCAGGACATACTACAGCAATGACAGGGGATGGTGTCAATGATATCCTAGCTCTCCGTGAGGCAGACTGTTCCATTGTTATGGCGGAAGGAGACCCAGCAACTCGTCAGATTGCAAATCTGGTCCTCTTGAATTCAGATTTCAATGATGTTCCTGAGATTCTCTTTGAAGGTCGTCGTGTGGTCAATAATATTGCCCACATTGCTCCGATTTTCTTGATTAAGACAATCTATTCCTTCTTGCTAGCAGTTATCTGTATTGCCAGTGCTTTGTTGGGACGTACTGAATGGATTTTGATTTTCCCATTCATTCCGATTCAGATAACTATGATTGACCAGTTTGTGGAAGGATTCCCACCGTTTGTATTAACTTTTGAACGAAATATCAAACCTGTGGAACAAAACTTCCTCAGAAAATCAATGCTTCGAGCTTTACCAAGTGCCTTGATGGTAGTCTTTAGTGTTCTCTTTGTTAAAATTTTTGGAACCAGTCAAGGCTGGACAGCCATTGAAATTTCGACACTTCTGTATTATCTATTGGCATCGATTGGTTTCATGTCTGTAGTTAGAGCTTGCTTGCCATTTAGCTTGTGGCGTGTGCTATTGATTATTTGGTCGGTTGGAGGTTTCCTTGGAACAGCTCTATTCCCAAGAATCCAAAAATTGCTTGAAATTTCAACACTTACAGGTCAAACTTTGCCTATCTATGGCATTATGATGCTCGTCTTTATTGTGATTTTCATACTGACAAGTCATTATCAAGTTAAAAGATAAAGAAAGACTGCAATCCATGATTGCGGTCTTTTTTAGGTGCAGGATTGCCAGATAAAATATGGTATAATAAAGGGAAATAGAGTTTTTGAAAGTGAGAGAAGATGATTTCAAAGAGATTAGAAACAGTAGCTTCTTTTGTTCCCCAAGGAGCTGTTTTGCTGGACGTTGGTAGCGACCATGCTTATTTACCTATTGAATTAGTTGAAAAAGGTCATATTGAAGCTGCCATCTCGGGTGAAGTTGTAGAGGGGCCCTATCAATCTGCAGTTAGAAATGTTGAAAGTCATGGTTTGACTGAGAAAATTCAGGTTCGTTTAGCCAATGGTTTAGCAGCTTTCGAAGAAAGTGACCAGGTTTCTGTTATCACTATTGCAGGAATGGGTGGTCGTTTGATTGCTACGATATTAGAAGAGGGTTTGGACAAACTAGCCAATGTTGAGCGATTGATTCTTCAACCTAATAATCGTGAAGATGAGTTACGTTCTTGGTTACAAGAGCATGGATTTCAGATTGTAGCTGAAAGTATCCTAGAAGAAGCTGGAAAATTTTACGAGATTCTAGTAGTGGAAGTTGGAGAAATGAATTTACCAGCAAGCGATATTCGTTTTGGTCCTTTTCTATCTAAAGAACTTAGCCCCGTATTTGTCCAAAAGTGGCAAAGAGAAGCAAGTAAGCTCGAATTTGCCCTTAGTCAAATCCCAGAAAAAAATCATGAAGAACGTCAAGTTTTAGTAGATAAAATTCAAGCCATCAAGGAGGTACTCCATGAAAGCAAGTGAAGTGATTAAGCGTTATGAAGCCTATTGTCCTCAAGAATTTTCTATGGAAGGCGATAATCGTGGACTGCAGATTGGAACTTTAGACAAGGACATCCAAAAAGTCATGGTTGCTCTTGATATACGTGAAGATACAGTGGCAGAAGCTATTGAAAAGGGTGTAGATTTGATTATCGTTAAGCACGCGCCTATCTTCCGTCCGATAAAGGACTTGGTTGCTAGTCGCCCTCAAAATCAGATTTATATCGACCTCATCAAGCACGACATTGCAGTTTACGTCAGCCATACCAATATTGATATTGTTGAAAACGGCCTTAATGACTGGTTCTGCCAACTATTGGATATTAAGGATACAACTTATCTACAGGAGACAGGTCCTGAACGTGGCATCGGGCGTATTGGCAATATTAAACCTCAAATGTTTGAAGAATTTGCTAGTCATGTTAAGGAAGTATTTGGTCTAGATAGTCTTCGTATGGTGTACTATAAAGATACTGATTTGCAAAAAACAATCTCAAGAGTAGCTATTTGTGGTGGCAGTGGGCAGTCTTTCTACTCTGATGCTTTAGCAAAAGGAGCTCATGTTTACATTACTGGTGACATCTATTACCACACTGCCCAAGATATGTTGTCAGACGGCTTGTTGGCTCTGGATCCAGGCCACTATATTGAAGTTCTCTTTGTTGAAAAAATTGCATCGTTCCTTAATGAATGGAAGGAAGAGAATGCTTGGTCTCTAGAGGTTATCGCAAGTCAAGCGTCCACCAATCCATTCCATCATATCTAATTAGAGGGTAAAGACAATGAAAAAAGTTGCCATTGTAGGTGCAGGAATTGTAGGGGCCACAGCTGCCTACTATCTTTCTAAGGAAGCTGATATCGAAGTAACTGTTTTTGATTTTGGACACGGCCAAGCAACCAAGGCTGCGGCAGGAATTATTAGTCCCTGGTTTTCTAAACGACGCAATAAGGCTTGGTATAAGATGGCGCGCCTAGGAGCTGATTTCTATGTCGATTTATTAGCTGACCTAGAAAAATCGGGTCAAAAAGTTGATTTTTACCAAGGTTCTGGTATCTTTCTTCTTAAAAACGATGACTCTAAGCTAGAGGAGCTCTATCAACTGGCTTTGCAACGTAGAGATGAATCTCCCTTGATTGGAGAATTAGCCATTTTGGACCAAGCGACTGCTAGTAACTTATTTCCCGGTCTAGAGGGATTTGAACGTTTACTCTATGCTTCTGGTGGAGCTCGAGTAGATGGGCAACTCCTAGTGAGTCGCTTACTGGGAACCAGTCAAGTGAAGGTCATAAATAAAGAGGTTAGTCTAACCCCCCTATCATCGGGCTATCAGATAGACAATCAAATGTTTGACCAAGTCATCTTATCCACAGGAGCTTGGCTTGGCCACATCTTAGAGCCCTTAGGTTATGAGGTGGATGTTCGCCCACAAAAGGGGCAACTCCGAGATTACCAAGTGCCACAAGACATGGGAGCTTACCCTGTAGTTATGCCGGAAGGTGAGTGGGATTTGATACCATTTCCCGGCGGTAAATTATCTCTAGGAGCTACCCATGAAAATGACATGGGATTTGACCTAACAGTTGATGAGAATTTGCTCCAACAAATGGCTGAAGCAGCAAGTTCGTTTTATCCTAGCTTAAAAGATGCAATGATAAGTGGTGAACGTGTGGGGATTCGTGCTTATACGAGTGATTTTTCGCCGTTTTTCGGACAAGTGCCAAACTTGTCAGGAGTATTTGTTGCGAGTGGATTAGGATCGTCAGGATTGACAACTGGACCCATTATAGGCTATCACCTAGCCCAAATGCTTCAAGGGGAAAGTGGAGTCTTGGATCCAGCGGATTATCCGACTGAAAGATATATTAAAGAGAAATAATCGTAAACTTTTTACCTAGTTTTTACGATAGGATTAGGATAGCAAATGACTTTCCCTATCAAAAATGGTAAAATGAAAAAAATGTTTCAAGAATAGAGGAAAAATGATGCAAGAAAAGATTTTGGTAACAGGTGGAGCAGGTTTTATCGGAACTCACACTGTCATTGAATTGGTCCAAGCTGGACACCAAGTAGTTGTCGTGGATAATTTGGTAAACAGTAGTCGTAAAAGTCTTGAAGTAGTCGAAAGAATCACTGGGGTAGAAATTCCTTTCTACGAGGCAGATATTCGTGACACAGATACACTTCGTGATATCTTCAAACATGAAGAGCCAACAGGTGTGATTCATTTTGCTGGTTTGAAAGCTGTAGGTGAGTCTACACGTATCCCGCTTGCCTACTATGATAACAATATAGCTGGAACTGTCAGTCTCTTGAAAGTTATGGAAGAGGCAAACTGTAAGAATATCATCTTCAGTTCATCAGCAACTGTTTATGGAGATCCACATTCTGTTCCAATCCTAGAAGATTTCCCACTTTCAGCTACCAACCCTTATGGCCGTACCAAGCTTATGCTGGAAGAAATCTTGACAGATATCCATAAAGCAGACTCAGAGTGGAACGTTGTCTTACTTCGTTACTTCAACCCAATTGGGGCGCATGAGAGTGGTGACCTAGGAGAAAATCCAAACGGCATTCCAAATAACCTTCTACCGTATGTAACACAAGTCGCAGTTGGTAAGTTAGAACAAGTTCAAGTCTTCGGAGATGACTACGATACTGAAGATGGAACAGGTGTTCGTGACTATATCCACGTCGTTGACCTAGCAAAAGGACACGTTGCTGCCCTTAAGAAACTTCAAAAAGGCTCTGGACTCAATGTGTATAACCTTGGTACTGGAAAAGGCTACTCAGTTCTTGAAATTATTCAAAATATGGAAAAAGCTGTTGGGCGCCCAATTCCATACCGTATCGTTGAACGTCGCCCAGGTGATATTGCAGCCTGCTACTCAGACCCAGCAAAAGCGAAAGCAGAGCTAGGTTGGAAAGCTGGACTTGGTATTACAGAAATGTGTGAAGATGCATGGCGTTGGCAAAGCAAGCATCCAAATGGATTTGAAGACTAATCGTTTGATTAAACAAAAAAAGAGGAAGTAATTCCTCTTTTCTTATAAATTTATATGTGGTTGAAATAAAAAATTTGCTTAGTGATTATGTGATAGAAAACGTCTTAAAAGAACACTTTATTTATTATTAAAATATCAGAAAAAATAAAAGTGAAATTGTATAAAAATAGCTAGCAAAAGACTATAATTTTCTAGAAAAATATGCTAAACTAGAAGGAGTGGAAATTAGAGATCAATGTTCCACCAAATTTTAAGATTCATCTATAATCAGAGCACGAGTAGGGCAATTTTTAACGGCTTCTAAAACATCGCCGCTACAAGAAATTTCTCTTTCTGATTGCTTAGGATCATCGAAAAAACGGACAATACCATTATCATGGTAATCAAATAATTCTGAATAAGTTTGGCAGAGCCCACAAGCTATGCAACGTTCAGGTATAAGTCTAATCTTCATATTTATATTGTAATAAGAAACTAAAAAAAACTCAAGGAGTAAGGTATGGAAAAGGAACCGTGGCAAGAAGATATTTATGAAAACCAAGAAGAGGAATCAAGAACAGAACGCCGTCAACGAAACAAAAATGATTCAGGTGTCATTGCGAATCATATTTTAACTGTTTTGGCTGTTCTTTTCTTTGTCATTGTTGTTGGTATGGTAGTTGTATTGGTCTACTTGTCATCAGGTGGAAGCAACCGTACTTCAGCTCTGAAAGATTTTTATGATTCTTCAGCTCCAAAAGTAGAAGAAGTTACAACAGTTGCTACAACTACTCAGTCAACAGAAGCAGAGACAACTCAACAAGAACATACAGAGGCGCATACTGATTCTGAAGGAACAATTACAGTCTTGCCAGGAGAGGGTGAAGCAGCCATTGCTGCTCGAGCTGGAATCTCCATTGCTCAACTTGAAGCTTTAAACCCTGGTCATATGTCTACTGGAACTTGGTTTGCAAATCCTGGTGATGTCCTTAAGACAAGATAGGAGTGACAATGAAAACAATTCAGATTGCTATTGATGGACCAGCTTCAAGTGGTAAAAGTACAGTAGCAAAGATCATTGCTAAGGACTTTGGCTATACTTATCTGGATACGGGCGCTATGTATCGCGCTGCGACTTATATGGCCTTGAAAAACCAAATAAGTCCAGAAGAACCTTCTCAACTCCTTGAATTATTGGAGCAATATCCAATTAGCTTTGGACGTGCTGAAAATGGAGAGCAGCTTGTTTTTGTTGGAGATGTCGATGTAACAAATCCAATCCGAGAAAATGAAGTAACAAACGCTGTTTCTGCCTTTGCCGCTATTCCAGCTGTTCGAGAGAAACTGGTTGCCCTCCAGCAAGAGATTGCTAAACAAGGTGGTATTGTTATGGATGGGCGCGATATTGGTACTGTGGTCTTGCCTCAGGCTGAATTGAAGATTTTTCTAGTAGCATCTGTAGATGAGCGTGCAGAGCGTCGTTACAAGGAAAATCTTTCAAAGGGAATTGAAACCGATTTGGAAACTTTGAAAGAAGAGATTGCTGCGCGTGATTATAAAGATAGTCATCGTGAAACTTCGCCTCTCAAGCAAGCTGTGGATGCAATCTATTTGGATACGACTGGCCTCTCTATTCTAGAAGTTGTTGAAAAAATCAAATCAGAAGCTCAAAAACGTTTATAAGAAACTTTAAAACGATTAACCAAGTTTGGGTTAATCGTTTTTTATCATGATTTGTCAAATAGTCTGTTTTAAGGTATAATAGTTGCTGTTAAAGAAAATTTGACATTCAAATAATCATAAATGTTTAAGGAGATAAAATGAGTCAACTACCAAATTGCCCAAAATGTAATTCAGAATACGTATATGAAGATGGCACACTTCTCGTTTGTCCAGAATGTGCTTACGAGTGGAATCCTGCTGAACAAGTTGAAGCAGAAGAAGGTATTGTTGCTATCGATGCAAATGGAAACAAACTAGCCGATGGAGATACAGTTACCTTGATTAAGGACCTTAAGGTCAAAGGTGCTCCTAAAGACCTCAAACAAGGAACTCGTGTGAAAAATATCCGTATTGTTGAAGGTGACCACAACATCGATTGTAAAATTGATGGTTTTGGTGCTATGAAGCTAAAATCAGAATTTGTGAAGAAGATTTAATGATGTTACAAAATAAAAAAATTATATTTTATAGCCGTGTTCTTCTATTTATAGCTGCCTTTCTTGGTGTTTATTTGGAGATTACTAAGCATGGCGGTTTTGGGATGTTGCTCTACTATACAGTCCTTTCTAACCTTTTGGTGACACTTTTTACAGGTTATCTGTTGTTAAAGATGCGTAGTGACGATGATAGTTGGCAAAGCCCAGTTATTTTGAGACTCAAAGGTGGTGTCACCATGAGTATCATGATTACCTGTGTCATTTACCATTTTATGCTGGCACCAATCGCGACAGATTTTTACCGTCTGGAAAATTTCCTTTGTCATTATATCGTGCCCCTCTGGTTTCTAGCTGATACACTTTTCTTTGACAAAAGTCGTCAATATAAGTGGTTTGATCCTATTGTATGGACAGTCTTACCTCTGCTATATATGGGATTTGCTATCTTGAACGGTTTAGTTCTCAAAATGAATATCCCAAATTCTAAGGATAATCCTTTCCCTTATTTCTTTTTAAATGCCAATAAACATGGTTGGGGCTTTGTCTTTAGATGGGCAGCTATCATTTTTGTTGCCTACATGGTTTCAGGATATCTGTTTTATCTTGTGAAAAGCATTAAAAAATCAAAGAAATAAAATAGTACCCTATAGGGGTACTATTTTTGTTTGTGACAATTGTACCCGGACAAATGAACTTTTTTAATCTTGTGATGTAGTCATTTCTATTTTACAATAAAAGTGTAGCTACCAATAAAACAATTGAGGAAGAAGAAATGACTGAAAATCGTTATGAATTAAATAAGAATTTGGCACAGATGCTCAAGGGTGGCGTCATCATGGATGTTCAAAACCCTGAGCAAGCAAGAATTGCTGAGGCTGCAGGTGCGGCAGCAGTTATGGCTTTGGAGCGAATCCCGGCTGATATTCGTGCAGCGGGTGGTGTATCTCGCATGAGTGATCCAAAGATGATTAAGGAAATCCAAGAAGCTGTTAGCATTCCGGTTATGGCTAAGGTTCGAATTGGTCATTTTGTTGAAGCTCAAATTTTAGAAGCAATCGAGATTGACTATATCGATGAGAGTGAAGTGTTATCACCAGCTGACGACCGTTTTCATGTAGACAAGAAAGAATTTCAAGTTCCATTTGTTTGTGGTGCTAAAGACCTAGGAGAAGCCTTGCGTCGTATCGCTGAAGGAGCTTCTATGATCCGTACAAAAGGGGAACCAGGAACAGGAGACATCGTTCAGGCGGTTCGTCATATGCGTATGATGAATCAAGAAATTCGCCGCATTCAAAACCTCCGTGAGGACGAGTTATATGTTGCTGCAAAAGAACTCCAAGTACCTGTAGAATTAGTTCAATATGTCCACGAACATGGAAAATTACCAGTTGTCAACTTTGCAGCTGGAGGGGTTGCAACACCAGCGGACGCTGCTCTTATGATGCAGCTAGGTGCAGAAGGTGTGTTTGTTGGCTCAGGGATTTTCAAATCAGGTGATCCTGTTAAACGTGCGGCAGCAATTGTTAAGGCAGTTACAAATTATCAGAATCCTCAAATTCTAGCTCAAATCTCTGAAGACTTGGGAGAAGCCATGGTTGGTATCAACGAGAATGAAATCCAAATTCTCATGGCTGAGCGAGGAAAATAGATGAAAATCGGAATCTTGGCCTTGCAAGGTGCCTTTGTAGAACACGAGAAAATGCTTGATCAACTAGGAGTTGAAAGTATTGAACTGCGAAACCTAGAAGATTTTCAGCAACACCAGAGTGACCTGTCGGGGTTAATCTTGCCAGGGGGAGAGTCTACAACTATGGGGAAACTGTTGCGAGATCAGCAGATGCTCATTCCTATAAGAGAGGCTATTCTCAATGGTTTACCAGTCTTTGGAACTTGTGCGGGTTTAATTTTGCTAGCAAAACAAATCACTTCTAAAGAGGAAAGCCATCTAGCGATTATGGATATAGTAGTAGAGCGCAATGCCTATGGACGTCAGCTAGGAAGCTTTTATACAGAAGCTGACTGCAAGGGTGTTGGTAAAATTCCAATGACGTTTATCCGTGGCCCGATTATCAGTAGTGTTGGTGACAGTGTTGATGTTCTAGCGATTGTGAACAATCAAATCGTTGCGGCACAAGAAAAGAATATGTTGGTAACCTCCTTTCATCCTGAATTGACAAATGATCTTCGCCTGCATCAGTACTTTATGAATATGTGTAAATAAAAAAAGAGGTTGGGATTTTTCCCAACTTCTTTTTTACATGTAATAAACAATAGCAATATATTGGAGAGCAGAGGCTGCTAGGATAAAGAGATGCCAAATCATATGGAAGTATGGTTTCTTTTTAGCGTAGAATCCAGCGCCAACTGTATAGCAAAGGCCACCTGATACCATAAGACTCCAAAACATTGGGCTTGTCTGACTGATGATTGCTGGTAAGATAGCCAATACAAGCCATCCCATGATGAGGTAAAGGATGAGACTGAATTTTTCATTGACCTTCTTGGCAAAGATTTTATAAAGAATACCGAAAATAGTTGTTCCCCACTGAATGGCGATAATCAGATAACCAAACCAATTATTCATCAGGGTTAAAACCACCGGGGTATAAGAACCTGCAATGGCAACATAAATCATGGAATGGTCGATGATACGAAGCACGTACTTATGAGTGGAACCATAAGCCATAGAATGATAAATAGTTGATGATAAGAACATGAGAAAAAGGCTGATGACGAAGATGGAAACACCGATAGACGATAAGAAACCATGTGCCTCATAACTGTAAGTAGATGAAATGGGAAGTAGGATGAGCATGATAAATGCTCCTACAGCATGGGTGACACTGTTGGCAATTTCTTCTCCAAAACTAAGTTGTTTACTAAGTTTGAAACTAGTATTCATTTGTTTCCTCCTCTGGGGTTTCTGTATAGACTAGTGCAAGTGTTTGATGATAGAGTTTGACCGTTTGGCAGCTTGCCTGGATAATGGGATTAGCTGGATCAATATCTTCATTCATATAGTCCACAAAAGCATTGTAAAGTTCTTCTGAATTAGTGTCTGTGTGTAGGGTATTAAGAGTTTGAGCAATTTCTTGGATAGAAAAAACAGACTTGAGAGTGGTAATAGCAATCAATCGCGCGATTTGTTTGCGTTGGTATTTTTTCTTTTCAGGTTTACTGATATAACCGTGTTTGACATAGTTGTTCACCATGGATGCTGTCAAACCTTTCTCCTTGTCAGGAGAAGCTGGAGGACAGATTTGATTGACATAGAGCAGAACCTGGTCCAGATAGAGATTGATACTTGGAATTTCTTCCCATTTTGGATAGGAAAAAGTAGTATTCATTTCCAACTCCTTTTTATCTAGTTTTAATAACTAGATTATAAAATATTAGAAATAATAAGTCAAGTTTCAAGTGCTTGTAGAAAGAAATAATTTATGCTATGATGAGAGAAAATAGTATGAAAAGAGGATAAATGATGGAGATTCGCTTAGCCTTTCCAAACGAAGTTGATGCAATTATGCAAGTGATTGAGGGAGCCAAGAAATATTTGGCAGAAGCTGGTAGCACTCAGTGGCAAAACGGCTACCCAGATGCAGATACCATTATTGAAGATATCATCTCTGGTCAAGCTTATGTAGCCTTAGACGAAGGCGACCTCTTAGTCTATGCAGCAGTGACTAAGAGCCCAGAAAAAGCTTATGAAGCAATCTATGATGGCAACTGGGAGGGGAATGAAGCAGAATACTTAGTATTTCACCGTATTGCCGTTGCTAGAGATGCGCAAGGTCAAGGTGTTGCTCAGACCTTTTTAGAAGGCTTGATTGAAGGCTTCGATTACCTAGATTTTCGTTCAGATACACACGCTAAAAACATAGCCATGCAGCATATCTTTGAAAAACTTGGCTTCAAACAGGTTGGTAAAGTTCCAGTAGACGGGGAACGCTTGGCCTATCAAAAATTAAAATCAAATGTCTAAGAAGTATGTAAAGATGCTATACAAGTCACCGATTGGCCCCCTATCTCTGGTAGCAGATGACCACTATTTGTTTGGGATATGGATTGAAGAAGAGAGCGATTTTGAGAAGGGGTTATCTGAAAATGATGTGACTGTTGTTGAAAGTCATCCCATTTTAAATCAAATTACTTCCTATTTAGAGACTTATTTTAAGGGGCAAGATCAAGACTTATCTGGATTACCTTTAGCTCCTGTCGGTAGTGACTTTGAAAAAAGAGTCTGGAACTACTTGCGAGGAATTCCTTTTGGTCAGACAGTTACTTATGGACAAATAGCTAAGGACCTGCAAGTAGCTTCTGCCCAAGCAGTCGGAGGAGCAGTAGGTCGCAATCCCTGGTCTATCCTTGTACCTTGTCACCGTGTGCTAGGTGCTGGAGGACGTCTGACAGGCTATGCTTGGGGACTCGAAAAGAAGGCTTGGCTCTTGAGGCATGAAGGTGCAAGTTATCAAGAAAATAAAAAATAGAAAGAGAAAAAATGTTAGAATTTATCGAATATCCAAAATGTACAACTTGTAAAAAAGCTAAGAAAGAATTAGATCAACTCGGACTAGAATATCAGGATGTTCATATCGTTGAAGAGACTCCGAGTGAAAAGGTCATTTTAAACTGGCTCGAAACTTCGGGATTTGAATTGAAGCAATTTTTTAATACTAGTGGAATCAAATATCGTGAACTCGGATTGAAAGATAAGGTTGGAACATTGTCTAACAAAGAAGCAGCCAAACTCTTGGCCAGTGATGGTATGCTGTTAAAACGTCCAATACTTGTTGAAAATGGTCTTGTAAAACAAATTGGCTACCGTAAGACATACAATAACTTGGATTTGAATTAGTTTTTTTCTATCTCCTTGATAGATAAAATATATAACCTCCCACTTTTAAAGTATGATAAACTAGAAGGTAGATGAAATCTGATATGCTCGTAGCAAATATTTTTAATTAGAGCATAAGTATGATAGAATGAATCATTATCTTGAGAGGATGTTTCTATGAATGTTACAACGATTTTAGCATCTGATTGGTATCAAAATTTGATGCAATATATTCCAGATGGCAAACTTTTTAGTTGGCGTTCGGTCTTTGATGGGATTCCAAGAATTGTACAGCAATTACCTACAACATTGATGTTAACGGTATTCGGTGCCTTTTTTGGTATCATGCTAGCCCTAATCTTTGCTATCGTGAAAATCAACCGAGTTAGATTTATTTACCCATTACAAGCCTTTTTTGTTAGTTTCCTAAAAGGAACCCCAATTTTAGTCCAACTGATGTTGACTTATTACGGGATTCCATTAGCTTTGAAAGCCTTGAATCAACAATGGGGAACTTCTCTGAACATTAATGCTATTCCAGCAGCAACATTTGCGATTGTGGCTTTTGCTTTTAACGAGGCGGCCTATGCCAGCGAAACTCTTCGTGCGGCAATTCTTTCTGTAAATCCAGGTGAGATTGAAGCTGCTCGTAGTCTTGGTATGACACGTGCACAAGTTTATCGTCGTGTGATTATTCCCAATGCAGCAGTAGTTGCAACACCAACCTTGATTAACTCCTTGATTGGCTTGACCAAGGGGACTTCCCTAGCCTTCAGTGCAGGTGTTGTAGAAGTCTTTGCCCAAGCTCAGATTTTGGGTGGTGCAGACTATCGCTACTTTGAACGTTTTATCTCAGTTGCCCTTGTCTACTGGGTGGTAAATATCGTTATTGAAAATCTTGGCCGTTTCATTGAAAGAAAAATGGCTATTACAGCACCAGATAATGTTGAGACAGATGTGAAAGGAGAGCTTCGCTAATGATTAAAATTTCAAATTTAAGCAAATCCTTTTCAGGTCAAACCGTTTTGGATCATCTGAACTTAGATATTCAAAAAGGAGAAGTTGTTGCCTTAATTGGTTCTTCAGGAGCTGGGAAATCAACTTTTCTTCGTAGCCTAAACTATCTAGAAACACCTGATAGTGGAAGTATTCAGATTGATGATTTCAAAGTTGATTTTTCTCAAATTACGCAAGAAGAAATTCTAACTCTTCGTCGCAAACTATCGATGGTTTTCCAACAGTTTAATTTGTTTGAGCGTAGAACAGCACTAGACAATGTTAAAGAAGGCTTGGTGGTCGTTAAAAAACTATCGGACGAAGAAGCGACTGAAATTGCTAAGGAAGAGCTAGCTAAGGTTGGACTTTCTGATCGTGAACAGCATTATCCGCGTCACTTGTCAGGGGGGCAAAAACAACGGGTAGCTATAGCGCGTGCCCTAGCCATGAAACCAGACGTCTTACTCTTGGATGAACCAACTTCAGCACTGGACCCAGAATTGGTTGGTGAGGTAGAAAGATCGATTGCCAATGCTGCAAAATCAGGTCAAACCATGGTTTTAGTTAGTCACGATATGTCATTTGTTGCTCAAGTAGCTGATAAGGTTTTATTCTTGGATAAAGGAAAGATTATTGAATCTGGAACACCGGATGAGATTATCAACCATCCCAAAGAAGAACGAACAAAAGAGTTCTTTGCTAGTTACAAACGGACCTATATCTGATATAATAGAAGATAAGAAAAACTCAGTTGGCTAAGCTAACTGGGTTTACTCTTTAAAAATAATAGAAATGAGAGAAAGCATGTTAGTTCAGCTATTTGCTTTGTATTTAGAGAGTTTGGTTTTGACGATTTTACTAGTCTTGGTTGTCTTAGGGATTTGGATTGGTTTTAGAGCTCTATCAGGTGTGGATAAAACTGCCAAGGAGCGTCAGGCTCACCTCTATGATATGATTATGATTGGAGTCTTAACAATTCCAGTATTGTCTTTTGCAACCATGAGCATCTTGTTGGTTCTCAAGGCTTAATAGTTGTCAAATAGGATTTTATCCGTTAGAATAAGAATAGTTACAACAAGAAAGAAGGAAATAGAATGTACGATACGATTATTATCGGTGCAGGTCCTGCTGGGATGACTGCAGCCTTGTATGCAGCTCGCAGCAATCTCAAAGTAGCTTTGATTGAAGGTGGTCTTCCTGGCGGTCAGATGAACAATACTTCTGACATTGAAAACTATCCAGGTTATGCTAACATTAGTGGACCTGAGTTGGCAGAAAAGATGTTTGAACCTCTTGAAAATCTAGGTGTTGAGCATCTCTATGGCTTTGTAGAAAATATTGAGGACCATGGTGATGTTAAGAAAGTAATCACAGACAATGAAGAATTTGAAACTCGCACAGTTATTGTGGCGACTGGTTCTAAGCACCGACTCTTAGGCGTTCCAGGAGAAGAAGAACTCAACAGTCGAGGTGTTTCTTACTGTGCGGTTTGTGATGGAGCCTTTTTCCGTGACCAAGATTTGTTGGTTGTAGGTGGTGGTGACTCAGCGGTTGAGGAAGCAATCTTCTTAACACAGTTTGCCAAAACTGTAACCATCGTTCACCGTCGTGATGAGCTTCGTGCTCAAAAAGTCTTGCAAGATCGCGCCTTTGCCAATGAAAAAATCAACTTCATTTGGGATTCTGTTATCAAAGAAATTAAGGGTGAAAACCGTGTGGAGTCAGTTGTCATTGAAAATGTTAAAACAAATCAAGTGACTGAACATGCCTTTGGAGGCGTCTTCATCTATGTTGGTTTAGATCCAGTTAGCGATTTTACAAAAGATTTACAAATCCAAGATGAGTCAGGTTGGATTGTGACAGATGACCACATGAAGACAAGTGTTGCAGGTGTCTTTGCAGTTGGAGATGTTCGTCAGAAAGACCTTCGCCAAGTTACAACAGCAGTTGGAGATGGTGCTATTGCAGGTCAAGAAGCCTATAAATATATTACTGAACACAGTTAAAAAAGTTTCCAATCATTTGATTGGAAACTTTTTTATAATCGATTGCGGAAGACTTCGTACATAAGAATAGCAGCAGCAACGCTTGCATTGAGACTCTGTACATGTCCATTCATTGGAATAGTGATCATCTCGTCCACTTGCTTTTTGATGTTACTTGAGATACCTTTTCCTTCATTTCCGATAATGAGGGCGACCTTTCCACTGGTGTTCCATTTATGGCAAGGAGTTCCATTCATATCAGTACCAAAGGTCCAAAAGCCCTCTTCTTTAAGTTTATCCAAAGTTTGGCTGAGATTGGTTACGCGAGCAATGGGGACGTGCTCGATAGCACCTGTTGCTGTTTTTGCAACTACGGGTGTCACACCAACAGCTCGATGTTTTGGAATAATAACACCTGAAACGTTGGTTGCATCTGCCGTTCTTAGGATAGAACCTAAGTTATGAGGGTCAGTTAGTCCATCTAGAATTAATAGTAGTGGGTTTTCTTCTTGACGAGTCTGAGAAAGAATCTGCTCAAGTTCAGTGTAGGCAAATTCAGAAACACGTAGGACAAAACCTTGGTGGACAGCTCCTTCAGTCATTTCGGAAAGTGATTTTTTTGAAGTCCAAGAGATGGATACTTTCTTTTCAGTCGCCAGTTCCTTGACTTTTTCTACATTCTTACCTCGTAAATCATCCTGGAGATAGAGTTTGTTTCCAGTATTTGCTAACAGTGCTTCGGTAACGGCGTGAACGCCATAGACAATATCATTTGTTTTCATGGCTCTATTATAACATAAAACCCCGTCTTTCAACGGGATTTTCTTTATTCCAGAATTAGTAAACCTTCTTTGACTGCAAAAGGATCCTTTTCATTGATACGATCATAAAACATAACACCATTTAAGTGGTCAATTTCATGTTGGACAACGATGGAGTTGTAGCCTTTTAGCTTGATACGATGTTTTTCGCCATCCTTGTCAAAGTAGTCAACAGTCACTCGAGCGTGACGGATAACATAACCTGGAACAGCTCGGTCGACTGATAGACATCCTTCCCCCTCACCTAGAGCAGCATTTTGGACTGAATGTGAGACAATCTTAGGATTATACATAACAGCTTGTATGTCATAGGCTTCTTGAGGTGTTTCACCTTCCTCGGTGATATTAGGAACCAAAACAGCGATGATGCGTTTAGAGATATCTAATTGTGGTGCCGCAAGTCCAACTCCACCACGAAGGCCTAACTTTTCAGCCATAACAGGGTCTTGTGAATGTTTCAAAAATTGCATCATTTTTTCACCAAGGATGATATCTTGATCACTTAATGGAAAAGTGACTTCCTCGGCAACTGCACGTAGGGTTGGATTACCCTCTCGAATAATATCTTTCATATCAATCAAATGTGAAGCTTTTGTAATACGTTCTATAGCAGACATGTTCTCTCCTTCCTTCCTTCCATTACTATTACATGATAACACAAAACAGATGAGAAAGAAAGTCACAGAAGCTGTTATAAAATATTAGAATAAAAGAAAATACCTGTTTGTCTGTGGTATAATAAGATAAGGAGACTTGCATCAAAAAGCAAGGAGAAGAATGATGGAAAAACGCAGTAGTAGAAATCAAAAAGGTCCTGTCTTAGGACTTGTCAGAAAATTAATTCGTTTTTTTAGAAACTATCGCCAATGGAGTAATAAAACCTTTATTGTAGTTTTGTTAATCGTAGTTGCTATTTCTATGGCATTGACCTTATTATCTGAAGGGATAAAGGGGAATCCATTAGTGAATAGTAGTGTAACTACAGTGAGTCAGACAGCTGATTCTAAGGAGAAAACTACGGCAACAGAACAAGAAACAAGTGCTCGGATTATGGCCAATGGTGATTTGCTCTATCATGACATTATCTACATTTCAGCCAAAAAATCAGATGGCACCTATGATTTTCATGATAATTTTGAGTATGTAAAACCTTGGCTAAAGCAAGCAGACTTAGTTCTTGGTGATTTTGAAGGAACCGTAAATAAAGACCATTATCTTGCAGGTTATCCTTTGTTTAATGCGCCTGGTGAAGTTATGGATGCTATAAAAGATGCAGGCTATCAAGTGCTAGACTTGGCTCACAATCATATCTTAGATTCTCAGATTGAGGGAGTGGTTTCAACTGCAGATGCTATTGAAAAAGCAGGAATGACACCTGTCGGGGTCTATACCCATGAATCTCGAGATAAGGCACCTTTAGTTATCAAGGAAGTCAATGGTATTAAAGTTGCTATTTTGGCTTATTCCTATGGTTTTAACGGCATTGAACAAAGCATTTCTCAAGAGGATTATAATCGCTATCTTTCAGATTTAGATGAAGATAAGATGAAGGCTGAAATCGAGAGGGCTGAAAAAGAAGCAGATATCACGGTCATCATGCCTCAGATGGGAGTTGAGTATCAAATTGAGCCGACTGAGGAGCAAAAGAAACTTTACCATAAAATGATTGATTGGGGAGCTGATATTATCTTCGGTGGACATCCTCACGTTGTTGAACCTGCTGAAACGGTTGAAAAAGACGGTGATAAAAAGCTCATCATCTACTCTATGGGAAATTTTATCTCAAATCAACGGATTGAAACCATGCAGGATGTTGAAAACGCTAAATGGACGGAACGTGGAGTCCTCATGGATGTGACTATTAAGAAAAAATCAGGTAAGACGACCATAGAAACTGCCAAAGCCCATCCAAGCTGGGTTAGTCGTACTCCAAAGGGAGGCTATTCTCCAGAAGGGTATCCACTCTATCTTTACCAAACCTATATCTTGGAAGATTTTATAGAGGGAGGAAAATACCGCAGTCAGTTAGATGAGGCTACCAAGGAACGGGTAGACATAGCTTACAAAGAAATGAATGAGCATGTAGGTTTGAAGTGGTAGTTATTTGAACTACAAGGAGACATGATGGAAATTAAGATTATTGCGACAGACATGGATGGAACCTTGTTAGACCCGAGAGGTCAGCTGGATCTTCCTCGTCTAGAGAAAATTATAGATCAGTTAGACCGACGTGGCGTTCGTTTTGTCATTGCAACAGGAAATGAAATTCATCGTATGCGTCAATTACTGGGACATCTGGCAGAGAGAGTAGTTCTCGTTGTTGCTAACGGTGCTCGTATATTTGAAAACAATGAATTACTTCAAGCACAAACTTGGGATGACGATATGGTTGATAAAGCTTTAGCTTATTTCAAAGGCAGAGAATGCCAAAATCAGTTTGTTGTAACTGCTGTGAATGGTGGTTTTGTCAAGGAAGGTACAGTTTTTACAGAACTTGATAAATTTATGACACCAGAGATGATTGAAAAGCTCTATCAACGAATGAACTTTGTTGATGAATTTGACTCCAGTCTCTTCGGTGGTGTTCTCAAGATGAGTATGGTAGTCGGTGAAGAGCGATCGGAATCCGTTTTACAGGAAATCAATGACTTGTTTGATGGTCGTGTTCGAGCTGTTTCCAGCGGTTATGGCTGTATTGATATCTTACAGGATGGCATACATAAGGCCTGGGGCTTAGAGGAATTGCTCAAACGTTGGAACTTAAAACCTGAACAAATCATGGCCTTTGGTGATAGTGAAAATGACATTGAAATGTTAGAGTTGGCAGGAATTTCATACGCTATGGAAAATGCAGAAGAGGCTGTTAAGAGAGTTGCGACAAAAGTAGCTCCAGCCAACAGTCAGGCAGGTGTTTACAAAGTTTTAGAGAACTGGCTAGAAAGAGGAGAATAACTTGGCAGTACAGCTATTAGAAAACTGGCTCTTAAAAGAGCAGGAAAAAATTCAAACCAAGTATCGTGAACTCAATCAGATTTCGGTAATTGAACCAGATATCATCTTTATTGGAGATTCTATTGTTGAGTATTATCCCTTGCAAGAATTACTAGGGACAACAAAGACCATTGTAAATAGAGGTATTCGTGGTTATCAAACTGGCCTTTTACTTGATAACCTTGATGCCCACCTCTATGGTGATGCAGTGGATCAAATTGTACTTTTGATTGGGACCAATGACATCGGGAAAGATGTTCCAATGAGCCAAGCATTAAACAATCTTGAAAGTGTAATTCAAAGTATTTCTCGTGACTATCCGCTGTCACAGATTAAGCTAGTTTCTATTCTGCCAGTTCATCAAGGGGAAGAATACAAACAGACAGTTTATATTCGTACAAATGAGAAAATCAAGGCTTGGAACCAAGTCTATCAAGAGCTAGCTTCTGCATACATGCAGGTAGAATATGTGTCTGTTTTTGAAGAGCTACTAGATCAGGAAGGTCAACTCAAATCAAACTATACAACAGATGGGCTTCACCTCAGCGTTTCTGGCTATCAGGCCCTATCAGAAGCTTTGAAAACTAGTCTTTTCTAGCTATCTACTTGCATTTTTGCTTTTTTAACCTAGATAAGGTATAATATCTTTATAGTCTTTGGGGTCGTTACGGATTCGACAGGCATTATGAGGCATATTTTGCGACTCGTGTGGCGACGTAAACGCTCAGTTAAATATAACTGCAAAAAATAACACTTCTTACGCTCTAGCTGCCTAAAAACCAGCAGGCGTGACCCGATTCGGATTTCTCGTGTCTGAAGACAGGTCTTAATTTTAGCGAGATACGATCAAACTTTGTCTAGCAGTTTGATAAGAGATTGATAGACTCGCAGTTCCTAGGCTTGAGTTATGTGTCGAGGAGCTGTTAAAACAATACATAACCTATGGTTGTAGACAAATATGTTAGCAGGTGTTTGGACGTGGGTTCGACTCCCACCGGCTCCATTCTGTAAAGTTTCATCAAGTAAGATAAATGTATCGCAGGAGAATTACTCAAGAGGCTGAAGAGGACGGTTTGCTAAATCGTTAGGTCGGGTAACCGGCGCGGGGGTTCGAATCCCCCATTCTCCGTTAGAATTACGCTATGTTTTTTCTAAACCATACCCTTGGAGTGAGATTCCAAGAGTAAATTTTATACATTGAGGTATACTATGAAAAAGATTAAGTTTCTCAGTATCTTAGCACTTTCAACATTAGCCTTGGGTGCATGCTCTTTAACATCTAAAAAATCAGAATCTGCTTCTGCAACTACTGAACAAACGACAGAAGAACATAAAAAAGAATCAGCAGAAGAAAAAGTAAAAAAAGATGCAGAAGTTCTTCTAGATGCATTGCTTACGACAGAATCTGCTCGTTTCAAGAAGGTTTACGGTGAAACCTACGAAAAATGGACTGACGCTGTAATTGCAGTTCAAACAAGTGAAAAAATCAAGGAAGATGGTCTTTCACCTGCAACGACTTATACAGTACAATGGCACCAAGATTTTCCTGAAGAAACACCAGAGGAAACAATTTCAGGTTTCTTGAGAATGAAACGTAAGTTATTCCAAGATATCGGTTCTTATACTATCAAAGATGTGAAGGTTGATGAATCAGGTGATTCAGCTACTGTTACATTTACCTCTAAGAAATTACACTCTAAAGGATTGACTTCATCAATTCGAGAAGTGCTTACTATCCTCATTGGGGGTATCGATAACTTAGGTAAGTACAACAAAGCCGGTTCAAATGTTGATGTCAAACGTTACCAAACATTGGTAACATATTGGATTTATGAGCACCTATTCAGAAAAGATTTTGCTACCTATAGTGATGTAGATCCTGAAGCAGCTCTTACACCTCTTACAACTGGTGAATTTGATACAGAAATCAAATTGACAAAAGATAAGGATGGAAATTGGGTAATTTCTCAAGATGACTACCGTACCTTAACAACTGAGATGATGGATACTACAGAGGGATACGACAAGATTGACCGTAAGAACTCTACAAAGGCTAAAAATAAATCAACAGATAAGTCTAAAGACGAAGACAAATCTAAAGATGCCGACAAATCTAAAGACAAAGATAAATCAAAAGAAAAAAGTAACGTCTAAAACTTAAGATTTCAATGATAACAAGTAGTTCATGGTGAGCTACTTGTTTTTTTGATTATGGCAGAGATTAAGTAAAACTAAGGAAACTAATTTTGAGGCGAGATCTGATTTTTTTCTAAAATAGCCTGTCCAATCCTGAATTTCTTAAGTTTTTATCATATTTTGTGTTATAATTAAGGGGTGTTAAGAAAAAAATATGAAAAAACTAAATGTTTTTCATATAGTTTTCATTGTTTTAATAGTTTAAAGTCAATCTTATTTTTCTGTAATAGAAAATATTGAAAAAGTAGGTATAGAAAGAAGTAGTGGGAAATGTCGTCTCATAAAAAAGTTTCACTTTCTGAGATTAATCAGTCCATCGAGACTCCTAATAATAATCATTTCTGGCAAAATTTAAAGGCCTTTTTAGGTCCGGGTGCTCTTGTCGCAGTTGGTTATATGGATCCAGGAAACTGGATTACCAGTGTAGTCGGTGGTGCTTCCTATAAGTATAGTCTCTTGTTTGTTATCTTGATTTCATCTCTCATTGCCATGCAACTTCAGCAGATGGCAGGAAAGCTAGGGATTGTAACCCAGATGGACCTGGCTCAAGCAACAGCTCATCACTCACCAAAATGGCTTCGTTATAGTCTATGGGTGATTTTGGAGTTGGCCTTGATGGCGACGGATTTGGCAGAAGTTCTAGGTTCAGCCATTGCACTCAATCTTCTCTTTAAGATTCCGATTATGATAGCCATCCTTTTGACGGTGCTAGATGTCTTTCTCTTATTGCTCCTGATGAAGTTTGGCTTTAAGAAGATTGAAGCTATTGTGACAACACTGATTTTAACGATTTTAGCAATCTTTACTTATCTGGTAGCTTTATCAAATCCAAGTTTCCAAGGAATTGCTGAGGGTTATCTACCGAATGCAACCTTATTTGAGAGTCCTTTGCCAGGACATGAAAGTCAATTAACTTTAGCTCTGGGGATTGTAGGTGCAACGGTTATGCCCCATAACCTCTATTTGCATTCTTCCTTGTCTCAAACTCGGAAAATCAATCACAAGGACAAAAATGATGTTCGAAAAGCCGTGCGCTTTATGACCTGGGATTCTAATCTCCAGTTATCCTTGGCCTTTGTGGTTAACTCGCTTCTTTTGATCTTAGGAGCGGCCCTCTTTTTTGGCCATGCATCTGAGATTTCTGCCTTCTCTCAAATGTATAATGCCTTGCAGGATTCAACCATTGCAGGAGCTATAGCTAGTTCGACCTTATCAACCTTGTTTGCCTTGGCTCTATTAGCCAGTGGTCAAAATTCAACTATTACGGGTACCTTGACGGGACAAATCGTTATGGAAGGTTTCTTGCATATGAGATTGCCTCAGTGGTTCATTCGTTTGGCAACTCGTCTCTTTGCCTTGTTGCCTGTCATGATTGTAGCGGTTGTGTTTGGTCATCAGGAAAAAACCTTGGATCAGTTATTGGTCTATTCGCAGGTCTTTCTTTCAATCGCTCTTCCATTTTCAATCTTCCCTTTGATTTATCTAACTTCTAAGAAATCACTGATGGGCGAATTTACCAATGCTAAATGGAATACCATCCTTGGTTATATTGTTTCCATTATCTTAACAATTCTCAATGTGAAATTGTTATTTGATATTTTCTAAGAAATTCACCCGAGTTATAAAACAAGCATATAAGAAAAAAGATACCCAAGATTTCTTGGGTATCTTTTTGAAAATAAACGGAAGACATGGGATTCGAACCCACGCACGCTTTAACACGCCTACCGCGTTTCCAACACGGCCTCTTAAGCCTCTTGAGTAATCTTCCATTGTTTACTAACCTAGTCTACCATAAAGCCTTCTTTCTTGCAAATTTATTTAAAGTTGAGGAGTCAGTGATAGAAAATGAAAGAAAGTGACAAAAAATGCTTGACTTTAATATTTTTTGTGATAGAATGAATAATGTAATCGTTAACAGGAGGTGGGTTCATGCTAAAAAGCGAGAGAAAAAAGTTGATTTTAGAAGAATTGAGAAAGCATAAAATCGTCTCTCTAGAGAAATTGGTAGGCTTGTTAGATACTTCGGAATCAACGGTTAGACGTGATTTAGATGAATTGGAGTCTGAAAATAAACTTCGTCGAGTGCATGGAGGAGCAGAGTTGCCTCACTCCTTGCAAGAAGAAGAAACCATTCAAGAAAAATCTGTCAAAAACCTTCAAGAGAAAAAGTGGATTGCTCAAAAAGCAGCTTCCCTCATAAAAGAAAAAGATGTTATCTTTGTGGATGCAGGAAGTACGACAGCCTTTCTCATTAAAGAATTGGAGCGAAAAGACATTACAGTGGTAACCAATTCCATTCACCATGCGGTTCAATTAGTGGATAAGCAAATCCCAACCGTCATTATCGGTGGTGGAGTCAAGATGACAACTGATGCCAGTATCGGAGGAGTAGCTCTTAATCAGATTAACCAACTGCACTTTGATCGTGCCTTTATTGGAATGAATGGTGTAGATGAAGGTTACTTTACAACTCCAGATATGGAGGAGGGCGCCGTCAAGCGTGCTATCTTAGAAAATGCTAAACAGACATATGTTCTAGCAGATTCATCCAAGCTTGGTCAGTCTTGTTTTGCTAAGGTAGCTCCTATAAAACGTGCTATTGTCATTACAAGTAAGGGTCACGAGCTCTTGTCAGCTATCAAAGAGAAAACGGAGGTAATCGAAGTATGATTTATACAGTCACACTCAATCCATCTATAGACTACATTGTCCGTTTGGATAAAGTAGAAGTTGGTAGTGTCAATCGTATGGATAGTGATGATAAATTTGCTGGTGGTAAAGGTATCAATGTTAGCCGTGTCTTGAAGCGTTTGGATATCCCAAATACAGCGACAGGTTTCATCGGAGGCTTTACTGGAAAATTTATCACAGATACTTTAGCTGAAGAACAAATTGAAACGCAATTTGTCCAAGTGGCAGAAGATACGCGTATCAATGTTAAGATTAAAGCCGACCAAGAAACAGAAATCAATGGGACAGGTCCTAATGTTGAGCCCGAACAACTTGAAGAGTTAAAAGGCATTCTTTCAAGTCTGACAGCAGAAGATACAGTTGTATTTGCGGGTTCGAGTGCTAAAAACTTGGGTAATGTCATTTACAAGGATTTGATTGCCTTGACTCGTCAGACAGGCGCTCAAGTGGTCTGTGACTTTGAAGGTCAAACCTTGATTGATAGTTTGGATTATCAACCACTTTTGGTGAAACCAAATAATCATGAACTGGGAGCTATCTTTGGAGTCAAGCTTGAAAGCCTTGATGAAATAGAGAAATACGCTCGAGAATTGCTGGCTAAAGGTGCTCAAAACGTTATTATCTCTATGGCTGGTGATGGTGCCCTTCTGGTAACATCAGATGGAGCATACTTTGCTAAACCGATTAAGGGAACCGTGAAAAACTCAGTGGGCGCTGGTGACTCGATGGTTGCTGGATTTACTGGTGAGTTTGTCAAATCAAAAGACGCAGTAGAAGCCTTCAAATGGGGAGTGGCTTGTGGAACAGCAACTACATTTTCAGATGATTTAGCAACTGCAGCATTTATTAAAGAAACTTATGAAAAAGTTGAGGTAGAAAAAAGATGAAAATTCAAGATTTATTGAGAAAAGATGTGATGTTGTTAGATTTGCAAGCAACTGAAAAAACAGCAGCTATCGAAGAAATGATTCGTAGCTTGGTTGAACACGGATATGTGACAGATTTTGAAACCTTTAAAGAAGGAATTTTAGCGCGTGAAGCTTTGACTTCTACAGGCTTGGGCGACGGTATCGCAATGCCTCACAGCAAAAATGCTGCTGTAAAGGAAGCTACTGTTCTCTTTGCTAAGTCGAACAAGGGTGTTGACTACGAAAGTTTAGACGGGCAACCAACTGATCTCTTCTTTATGATTGCGGCTCCAGAAGGTGCTAATGATACCCACTTGGCTGCCTTGGCAGAATTATCTCAATACTTGATGAAAGACGGCTTTGCTGACAAACTTCGTCAAGTAACATCAGCTGACCAAGTCATTGAACTCTTTGACCAAGCTTCAGAAAAAGCTCAAGAGCCAGTTCAAGCACCTGCAAATAGTTCTGATGACTTTATCGTTGCTGTAACTGCTTGTACAACAGGTATCGCCCACACTTATATGGCCCAAGAAGCTCTCCAAAAAGTAGCTGCTGAAATGGGTGTTGGTATTAAGGTTGAAACTAATGGTGCCAGCGGTGTTGGTAACCAATTGACAGCAGAAGATATCCGCAAGGCTAAAGCTGTAATTATTGCTGCAGATAAAGCAGTTGAAATGGATCGTTTCGATGGCAAACCATTGGTAAATCGTCCAGTAGCAGACGGTATTCGTAAAACTGAAGAATTGATCAACCTTGCTCTTTCTGGAAATGCTGAAGTTTACCATGCTGCTAATGGAGCGCAAGCTTCAACAGCATCTAATGAAAAACAAAGTATAGGTGGTGCCTTCTACAAACACTTGATGAGTGGTGTATCTCAAATGTTGCCATTCGTTATCGGTGGTGGTATCATGATTGCCCTTGCCTTCTTGATTGATGGTGCTATGGGTGTGCCAAATGATAGCCTCGGAAATCTTGGATCTTACCATGAACTTGCTTCTATGTTCATGAAAATCGGTGGCGCAGCCTTTGGTTTGATGCTTCCAGTATTTGCAGGATATGTTGCTTACTCAATCGCTGAAAAACCAGGTTTGGTAGCAGGTTTCGTAGCTGGTGCTATCGCCAAAGAAGGTTTTGCCTTTGGTAAAATCCCTTACGCTCAAGGTGGTGAAGCAACTTCAGCTCTTGCAGGTGTATCATCAGGTTTCCTTGGAGCCCTTGTTGGTGGATTTATCGCAGGTGCCTTGGTACTCTTGGTTAAGAAATACGTGAAGGTTCCTCGCTCACTTGAAGGTGCTAAATCAATCCTTCTCTTACCACTTTTTGGAACAATCTTGACAGGCTTTGTCATGCTAGCTGTTAATATCCCAATGGCCGCAATCAATACTGGTATGAACAACTTCCTTGGTGGTCTTGAAGGTGGATCAGCTGTCCTTCTTGGAGTCGTTCTTGGAGGAATGATGGCTGTCGATATGGGTGGCCCTGTCAATAAAGCAGCCTACGTCTTTGGTACTGGTACTCTTGCAGCAACAGTGGCAACAGGTGGTTCAGTAGCCATGGCAGCCGTTATGGCTGGAGGAATGGTTCCACCACTTGCAATCTTTGTGGCAACACTTCTCTTCAAGAATAAATTTACCAAAGAAGAACGTAACTCTGGTTTGACGAACATCGTTATGGGCTTGTCATTCATCACTGAAGGAGCGATTCCATTTGGTGCAGCAGACCCAGCTCGTGCTATCCCAAGTTTTATCCTTGGTTCAGCGGTAGCAGGTGGACTCGTTGGTCTTGCAAATATCAAGCTCATGGCTCCTCACGGAGGAATCTTCGTTATCGCCCTTACTTCAAATGCTCTTCTTTACCTTGTCTTTGTCTTGGTAGGAGCAATTGTCAGTGGTGTAGTTTACGGTTACCTTCGTAAACCATTAGAAAAATAATCACAAACACATTCAAATGACTGAACACGAAAGTGGGCAGTCATTTTTTTAACCTCTCGAAAAGTTCATGAAATATGATATAATAGAAGCATGGCAAACAAGAATACAACTAAAACAAGACGAAGACCGTCTAAAGCAGAATTGGAAAGAAAACAAGCGATTCAACGAATGTTGATTTCCTTAGCTTTGGCGATCTGTTTAATTTTTGCTGCTCTTAAATGGGGAGCTGTCGGAATCACTGTTTATAACCTGATTCGCTTACTCGTAGGGAGTTTAGCATACTTAGCTATATTCTCTCTCTTGATTTATCTATTCTTTTTTAAATGGATTCATAAACAAGAAGGCTTGCTAGCAGGTTTCTTCTTTATTTTTGCAGGCTTACTCCTCATCTTTCAAGCTTATCTTGTCTGGAAGCTTAGCATGGCAAATGCTATTTTTCAAGGAACAATTGGACAAATCTTTAAAGATTTAACCAGTTTTCAAGTAACCAGTTTTGCAGGGGGTGGCTTGTTAGGGGTAGGTCTCTACATTCCGGTAGCCTTTTTGTTCTCAAACATCGGTACCTATTTCATAGGGGCAATCTTAATCCTAATCGGAGCTCTTTTAATGAGTCCATGGTCTATCTATGATATTGCTGATTTTCTTTCAGCTCGATTTGCTATCTGGATGGAGCGCCGTGAACAGAAAAAACAAGAGCGCTTTATCAAGCGTGAAGAGGAAAAGGCACGAAGAGAAGCAGAAGAGCAAGCAAGACTTGAAAAAGAAAGAGAAGAGCAGGCTTTGCTTGACATGCAGCCTGTAGATATGGAAACTGGAGAAATCTTATCAGACCAACCACTGCAAGAATTTCCTCCACTTAAAGAGGAGGAATGGGTAGAACCTGTGATTATTCTCCCGCAAGCTGATTTTGATTACCCTGAAGAAGGGGACTATCCAGAGGAAGAAGTTTTCTCTGAAGAAGAAGATGATGATGACGAAGAGGTTGAAGTAGATTTTTCTGCTAAAAAGGCATTGGAGTATAAGCTCCCAAGCTTGCAACTCTTTGCGCCAGACAAACCAAAAGATCAGTCAAAAGAAAAGAAAATCGTTCGAGAAAATATCAAGATTTTGGAAGAAACCTTCGCAAGTTTTGGTATTAAAGTGACTGTAGAAAGAGCAGAAATAGGTCCGTCGGTGACCAAGTATGAGGTTAAACCTGCAGTTGGTGTCCGTGTCAACCGTATTTCCAATCTAGCAGACGACTTGGCCTTGGCTTTGGCTGCTAAAGATGTCCGTATCGAAGCACCGATTCCTGGGAAATCCTTGGTAGGTATCGAAGTTCCTAACTCGGAAATTGCAACTGTTTCCTTCCGTGAGCTTTGGGAACAATCTCAAACAAAACCTGAGAATCTTTTAGAAATTCCTCTTGGGAAAGCAGTCAATGGTACGGCTCGTAGTTTTGATTTGGCAAAAATGCCTCACTTACTTGTGGCCGGTTCTACAGGTTCTGGTAAATCCGTTGCTGTTAATGGAATTATCGCAAGTATTTTGATGAAGGCCCGCCCTGACCAGGTTAAGTTTATGATGGTGGACCCTAAGATGGTTGAGCTTTCAGTATACAACGATATCCCTCATCTCTTGATTCCAGTTGTGACCAACCCTCGTAAGGCAAGTAAAGCTCTTCAAAAAGTCGTAGATGAAATGGAAAACCGCTACGAACTATTTGCTAAGGTTGGCGTTCGAAATATTGCCGGTTTCAATGCTAAAGTTGAGGAATTCAACGCTCAATCAGAGTACAAACAAGTACCTCTACCTTTAATCGTCGTGATTGTGGATGAGTTGGCTGACCTCATGATGGTTGCTAGCAAGGAAGTAGAAGATGCCATTATCCGACTTGGACAGAAGGCGCGTGCGTCTGGTATTCACATGATTCTTGCAACCCAGCGTCCTTCAGTGGATGTTATTTCTGGTTTGATTAAGGCAAATGTGCCGTCACGTGTAGCATTCGCTGTTTCTTCAGGAACAGATTCACGTACAATTTTGGATGAAAATGGTGCGGAGAAATTGCTTGGTCGAGGGGATATGCTCTTTAAGCCAATTGATGAAAACCATCCTGTTCGTCTCCAAGGTTCCTTTATCTCAGATGATGATGTGGAACGTATCGTAAACTTCATTAAGGCTCAAGCTGATGCTGATTATGATGAAAGCTTTGACCCAGGAGAAGTATCTGAGTCAGAAGGTGAATTTGGCTCTAGCGATGATGCTGGAGATCCTCTCTTTGAAGAAGCAAAAGCTCTTGTCATCGAGACACAAAAAGCAAGTGCATCCATGATTCAGCGCCGTCTATCTGTTGGTTTTAACCGAGCAACTCGATTGATGGAAGAATTAGAGATGGCTGGAGTTATTGGTCCTGCTGAAGGGACAAAACCTCGTAAAGTCTTACAACAATAAAAAAAATAGCTTCTTTCCGAAACTGGAGAGAAGCTTTATTGTTAAGGGTTTGTTTTATTGTCTGTCGCAACTGTATCAGATTGAGCAACTCCATCAGTTTGATTTTTTGGGACGTTGTTAGAAGCTTGAGTAGTCTCTTCTGATTGAACATTATTGTTTTTATCGTCAACTCCACCATTTGCAGAATTAGTTTCTTGGTTGCTTCCTTGATTCTGTGCAGGTGCATTGGATTCAGCGGGAGCTTCCTTTTGAACTTCCTTGATAATGGTTGTTTGTGGAGTCGTATCTTTATGATCCTTGTTTTTATCTAAAGCATTCATGATAGTGATACTAGCTGTAATCAAACCAAGGATACTGGCTAAAGTTGCAATTGTTTTTTGAAAGACGGTAAAGCCTTTTTTGATATGTTCAGTTTTAGGTTTTGATTTTCTGCGATAGTTAGACATAATTTCTCTCCTTTACCATGATTCATTATACCCAAAATCTTTAAAAAAAACTTAAATGAACCTGAACGGCATTTCTTGTCGCCTGAACTGTTTCGTGTTACAATAGAAGGAGTGATTTTAGAAAGTGTGAGAAACAATGATTTACTTTGATAATTCGGCTACGACCAAGCCTTATCCTGAAGTACTTGAAACTTACATGCAGGTGTCTGCAAAAATTATTGGTAACCCGTCTAGCCTTCATCGTTTGGGTGATCAGTCTACCAGAATTTTAGAAGCTTCTCGTCAGCAGATTGCAGATTTAATTGGTAAGAAAAGCGAAGAAGTCTTCTTTACCTCTGGTGGTACCGAAGGAGATAACTGGGTTATCAAAGGTGTCGCTTTTGAAAAAGCTCAGTTTGGTAAACACATCATCGTGTCGGAAATTGAGCATCCAGCAGTCAAGGAGTCATCTATCTGGCTGAAAACACAAGGGTTTGAAGTAGATTTTGCACCAGTAGATGAAAAAGGATTTGTAGATGTAGCTGCTTTAGAAAATCTACTTCGTCCTGATACAACGCTAGTCTCTATCATGGCAGTTAACAATGAAATCGGCTCAATCCAGCCTATTGAAGCTATTTCAGAACTTTTGGCAGATAAGCCAACGATTTCCTTCCATGTTGATGCCGTTCAAGCTTTAGCTAAGATTCCGACAGAAAAGTATTTGACTGACCGAGTGGATTTTGCGACCTTCTCTAGTCATAAATTCCACGGAGTTCGTGGTGTTGGATTTGTTTATATCAAGTCTGGCAAGAAAATCACCCCCCTATTAACTGGCGGTGGCCAAGAGCGCGACTATCGTTCAACAACTGAGAATGTAGCAGGAATTGCAGCAACAGCCAAGGCACTGCGTCTAGCTATGGAAAGATTGGAATTGTTGACAAGAAAAACAAGTCAGATGAAGTCAGTCATTCGGCAAGCCCTACTCGAATATCCAGACATTTTTGTTTTCTCAGGTGAGGAAGACTTTGCGCCTCATATTTTGACTTTTGGGATTAAGGGTGTCCGTGGTGAAGTCATCGTTCATGCATTTGAAGACTATGATATTTTTATTTCCACAACCTCTGCTTGCTCGTCCAAGGCAGGAAAACCTGCTGGTACCTTGATTGCCATGGGGGTTGAAAAAGATAAGGCCCAGTCAGCAGTACGCGTCAGCCTAGACCTAGAAAATGACATGAGTCAAGTTGAGCAATTTTTGACCAAACTAAAATTAATTTACAATCAAACTAGAAAAGTAAGATAGGAGCATTCATGCAATATTCAGAAATTATGATTCGCTACGGGGAACTTTCAACCAAAGGTAAAAACCGTATGCGTTTCATCAATAAACTACGTAATAATATCTCAGATGTTTTATCTATCTATCCTCAAGTCAAGGTAACTGCTGATCGCGACCGTGCCCATGCTTATCTTAATGGAGCCGACTATGCAGCAGTAGCAGAGTCTCTCAAACAGGTTTTCGGGATTCAAAACTTTTCTCCAGTGTATAAGGTTGAAAAATCCGTAGAAGTTCTTAAGTCTGCTGTTCAAGAGATTATGAAAGACATCTATAAGGAAGGGATGACCTTTAAAATCTCAAGTAAGCGAAGTGACCATAACTTCGAGTTAGACAGTCGTGAACTCAACCAAACTCTTGGTGGAGCAGTATTTGATGCTATTCCAAATGTGCAAGCACAAATGAAAAATCCAGATATCAATCTGCAAGTGGAGATTCGTGAAGAGGCGGCTTATCTTTCCTATGAGACCATTCGTGGGGCTGGTGGTTTGCCAGTTGGCACTTCTGGGAAAGGAATGCTCATGTTGTCAGGGGGGATTGACTCTCCTGTAGCAGGTTATCTTGCATTAAAACGTGGAGTAGATATCGAGGCTGTTCACTTTGCGAGCCCACCGTACACCAGTCCAGGCGCCCTCAAGAAAGCGCAGGATTTGACCCGTAAATTGACTAAGTTCGGTGGAAATATCCAGTTTATCGAAGTGCCTTTCACTGAAATCCAAGAAGAGATTAAAGCTAAGGCCCCAGAAGCTTACCTCATGACTCTGACTCGCCGCTTTATGATGCGGATTACCGATCGTATCCGTGAAGTGCGAAATGGTTTGGTCATCATCAATGGTGAAAGTCTTGGTCAGGTGGCAAGCCAAACTCTTGAAAGTATGCAGGCTATCAATGCCGTAACCAATACACCGATTATCCGACCAGTTGTGACCATGGATAAGTTGGAAATTATAGATATTGCTCAGGAAATTGATACCTTTGAAATTTCTATCCAACCCTTTGAAGACTGTTGTACGATTTTTGCACCTGATCGTCCTAAAACAAATCCAAAGATTAAGAATGCGGAGCAGTATGAAGCCCGTATGGATGTTGAAGGATTGGTTGAGCGAGCAGTGGCAGGAATTATGATTACTGAAATTACCCCTCAAGCTGAGAAAGATGCGGTTGATGAGTTAATTGATAACCTCCTTTAATCAGAAAAACCAGAGGAAAAAATAAAATAAGTAAAAAAAGTTAGTTTATTGTCCTAAATTTGGACGGAAACTGACTTTTTTTCTATTTTTATGATATAATTAGGTAAAATTTTGAATATAGAGAGTTTTCTGACAATGAATCAATCCTACTTTTACCTGAAAATGCGAGAACATAAACTCAAGGTTCCATACACAGGCAAGGAGCGCCGTGTACGTGTTCTCCTCCCGAAGAACTACGAGAAAGACACGGATCGAACTTATCCAGTTGTCTATTTCCATGATGGTCAAAATGTCTTTTACAGTAAAGAATCCTATGTCGGTCATTCATGGAAGATCATTCCTACCATTAAACGGAATCCAGATATCAGCCGTATGATTGTAGTGGCCATTGATAATGATGGCTTAGGACGGATGAATGAGTACGCGGCATGGAAATTCCAAGAGTCTAACATCCCTGGTCAACAGTTTGGTGGTAAGGGAGTTGAGTACGCTGAGTTTGTCATGGAAGTGGTCAAACCCTTTATCGATGAAAACTATCGTACAAAGTCAGACCGCAAGCATACAGCTATGGTTGGGTCTTCTCTAGGCGGCAATATTACCCAGTTTATTGGCTTGGAGTATCAGGATCAGATTGGGTGTTTGGGAGTATTCTCATCAGCCAACTGGCTTCACCAAGAGGCCTTTGATCGCTATATGGAGCGTAAAAAACTATTACCTGATCAACGAGTCTTTATCTATGTTGGGACGGAAGAAGCAGATGACACGGATAAGACCCTCATGGCTGGTAATATTAAGCAGGCCTATATTGACTCTTCTCTTCGCTATTATCATGATTTGATAGCAGGAGGAGTTGAGTTGGAAAATCTCTCACTCAAGGTTCAGGCTGGAGCCATCCACCATGAAATTCCATGGGCAGAAAATCTTCCAGCTTGCTTACGCTTTTTTGCAGAAAATTGGTAAATAGTATAAAGGAGACAGGATATGCATATTGAACATCTTAGCCACTGGAGTGGTCATCTTAACCGTGAAATGTATGTCAATCGATACGGACATGGAGGCATCCCAGTTGTTGTCTTTGCTTCTTCAGGTGGTAGCCACAATGAATACTATGATTTTGGCATGATTAATGCTTGTGCATCCTTTATTGAAGAAGGTCGCGTGCAGTTCTTTACACTTTCAAGTGTGGATAGTGAGAGCTGGTTGGCAACTTGGAAAAATAGCCATGATCAAGCTGAGATGCACCGTGCCTATGAACGATATGTGATTGAAGAAGCCATTTCTTTTATCAAGCATAAGACAGGCTGGTTTGACGGTATGATGACAACAGGATGCTCTATGGGAGCCTATCACGCTTTGAATTTCTTCCTCCAGCATCCAGATGTCTTTACCAAGGTTATCGCCCTCAGTGGTGTCTATGATGCTCGTTTCTTTGTTGGAGATTACTACAACGATGATGCTATCTATCAAAATTCACCAGTAGACTATATCTGGAATCAAAATGATGGTTGGTTTATCGATCGTTACCGTCAGGCTGAGATTGTCATCTGTACAGGACTAGGTGCTTGGGAACAGGATGGCCTTCCTTCTTACTACAAGTTAAAAGAAGCTTTTGACCAAAAACAAATTCCTGCCTGGTTTGCAGAATGGGGGCACGATGTTGCCCATGACTGGGAATGGTGGCGTAAACAAATGCCATATTTCCTCGGTCATATGAGTCTATAAAAGGAGTTGCTTATGAATTATCTTGTAATTTCACCCTATTACCCACAAAATTTTCAGCAATTTAGTATTGAGCTAGCCAATAAAGGAATCACAGTTCTAGGGATTGGGCAAGAACCCTACGAACAACTAGATGAACCATTACGCAATAGCTTGACGGAGTACTTCCGAGTTGATAATCTTGAAAATATCGATGAGGTTAAACGAGCAGTTGCCTTTCTTTTCTATAAGCATGGTCCAATTGACCGCATTGAATCACACAATGAATACTGGCTAGAGTTGGATGCTGCCCTTCGTGAACAGTTCAATGTTTTTGGTGCCAAACCAGAAGATCTCAAGAAGACCAAGTTCAAGTCTGAGATGAAAAAACTCTTCCAAAAAGCTGGGGTACCAGTTGTTCCAGGTGCTGTCATTGAAACAGAAGCAGATGTTGACAAAGCTGTGAAAGAAATCGGTCTTCCCATGATTGCAAAACCTGACAATGGAGTAGGTGCGGCAGCAACCTTCAAACTAGAAACAGAAGATGATGTAAACCACTTTAAGGCTGAATGGGACCATTCAACCATTTATTTCTTTGAAAAATTTGTTACCTCTAGTGAAATCTGTACCTTCGATGGTTTGGTAGATAGAGATGGGAATATTGTCTTTTCAACTACATTTGACTATGCACATACACCCCTTGATCTCATGATTTACAAGATGGACAATTCTTATTATGTTCTTAAAGATATGGATCCAAAATTGCGTAAATATGGTGAGGCTATTGTCAAGGAATTTGGTATGAAAGAACGTTTCTTCCATATCGAGTTCTTCCGTGAGGGTGATGATTATATTGCCATTGAGTACAATAACCGTCCAGCGGGTGGCTTCACTATTGATGTCTATAACTATGCGCATTCCTTGGATTTGTACAAGGGCTATGCAGCTATCGTTGCAGGTGAAGTATTCCCAGAGTCTCCATTTGAAACCCAGTATTGCTTGGCAACATCTCGTCGCGCCAATGCTAACTATGTTTATTCAGAAGAAGACTTGCTCGCTAAATATGGTCAGCAGTTTAAAGTAAAGAAAATCATGCCGGCAGCCTTTGCTGAATTGCAAGGAGACTATCTCTATATGCTTACGACTCCAAGTCGTGAGGAAATGGAGCAGATGATTAAGGATTTTGGTCAGCGTCAAGAATAATCGAAATTAGGACTTAACAAAGGATGTTTGTTAGGTCTTTTTTGTAGACTTGAAATAAAAGCGTTTTCCCCTTAGATTCTTTTAGAAAATCTGTTGCTAAAAGGTTTAAAAATTGATAGAATAGGGATTGTCTAAAAAATATTAAGGAGAATCTATCAATGGATTTCACATGGGCAGTCAAATATGCCACTGAATTTTTGGGAACAGCTATCTTGATTATCTTGGGTAATGGTGCAGTTGCCAACGTTGAACTTAAAGGTACGAAAGGTCACCAAAGTGGCTGGCTCGTTATCGCTGTTGGTTACGGTATGGGGGTTATGATTCCAGCTTTGATGTTTGGTAACGTTTCTGGTAACCATATCAACCCAGCCTTCACTCTTGGACTTGCAGTTAGCGGTCTCTTCCCTTGGTCACAAGTAGCCCAATACATCATCGCACAAGTGTTGGGAGCAATCTTCGGACAAGCCTTGGTTGTTGCGACTCACCGTCCCTACTACTTGAAGACAGAAAATCCAAATAACATCTTGGGAACTTTCTCAACAATTTCAAGTATCGACCACGGAACAAAAGAATCACGCTTCGCAGCAACTGTGAACGGATTTATCAATGAGTTTGTTGGGTCATTTGTTCTTTTCTTCGCAGCACTCGGTATGACAAAGAACTTCTTTGGTGCTGAATTGCTTTCTAAAGCCCAAGGATTGATTAATGACCAAGTGGCACAAGCGACTGCTCAAGGTCAAACAATTCCTCAAGAACAAGTAACAGCAGCTCTTGAACAAGCAAAAACTCAAGTGGCTCCATTCTTGTCACCAGGTCTTGGTATCGCACACTTGGCACTTGGTTTCCTAGTAATGGCCTTGGTAACATCTCTTGGTGGACCTTCAGGACCAGGTTTGAACCCAGCTCGTGACTTTGGACCACGTCTTCTTCACGCAGTACTTCCTAAATCAATCCTTGGTGAACACAAGGGTGATTCAAAATGGTGGTATGCTTGGGTACCAGTAGTTGCACCGATTGCTGCTGCTATTGCCGCTGTAGCACTTTTCAAATTACTTTACCTATAATATTTAAAAACTGGGTTTTCCCAGTTTTTTCTTTTTATTACAGTTGTGTCTTTTAGAATTAAAGGGTGAAATCGTCAGACTTTTTTCATTTTAAATCAAAAGATGTAAATATGGCAAAAATATGGTAAAATAGAGTATTAAGTAAACGTTAAAAAGGAATATTATGCGTAAAGAAATTGCACCTGAATTATACAATTACAATAAATTCCCTGGTCCAGAATTTCATCTATCTGGAGATAAAGTCGAGGCTGAAGGTTTCACCTTCAACTTGGTTGAAAATAGTAAGGAAGCCTTTGATGCAACAGCTTTTACTCAACGCTTTTCGGAAGTTTTAAACAAGTATGATTATATTGTAGGAGACTGGAGCAATGAGCAGTTGCGCTTGCGAGGATTCTACAAGAATGAGCGAGCTGAAGAATCTCTCGAGAAAATCAGTCGTTTACAAGATTACCTACTCGAGTATTGTAGCTATGGATGTGCCTATTTTGTCTTAGAAAACGAGACACCGAAACGAGCACCATTTGACCAAAAAATGCGCAAGAAAGAAGAAGAGAAAGACAACCGTAAAGGGAAAAAGTCTTCTCAAAATAAGAAAAAAAATCATACAGACAAGAGAAATAGACGTCGCCGTAAAGAACAGAAACCTCAGAATGAAGAAAAGGGACAACGTCATTTCGTCATCCGTAAGAAAGACTAGAAAATAAGGAGAAAAGATGAAACCGTCGATTTATAGTTTAACTCGTCAAGGAATGCAAGAATGGGTCTTAGAGCAAGGAGAAAAGAAATTCCGAGCGGATCAAATCTGGGAATGGCTTTACCGTAAACGTGTTCAGACATTTGAAGAAATGACTAACTTGTCTAAGGATTTGATTGCCAAACTCAACGAGCAGTTTGTAGTCAATCCCTTGAAACAACGTATCGTTCAAGAGTCAGCCGATGGTACTGTGAAGTATCTCTTTGAGTTACCAGACGGTATGTTAATTGAGACTGTGCTTATGCGTTAACACTACGGCTTATCAGTCTGTGTAACGACTCAGGTAGGTTGTAATATCGGTTGTACCTTCTGTGCGTCAGGTTTGATCAAAAAGCAACGGGACCTCAATAACGGAGAAATTGTTGCCCAGATTATGTTGGTTCAAAAATATTTTGACGAACGTGGTCAAGATGAGCGTGTTAGCCATATCGTTGTTATGGGTATTGGAGAACCATTTGATAACTACAATAACGTTTTGAACTTTATTCGTACCATCAATGATGATAAGGGAATGGCAATCGGTGCTCGTCATATCACCGTATCAACCTCTGGCTTGGCTCATAAGATTCGTGAGTTTGCCAATGAAGGAGTCCAGGTTAACCTTGCTGTTTCTCTTCATGCTCCAAACAATGAACTGCGTTCAAGCATTATGAAGATTAACCGTGCCTTTCCAATTGAAAAACTCTTTGCAGCGATTGAGTATTACATCGAAACAACCAACCGCCGTGTAACTTTTGAGTATATCATGCTAAATGAAGTCAATGACGGAGTCGAACAAGCGCTTGAGTTGGCAGAATTGCTCAAGAACATTAAGAAATTGTCATATGTCAACTTGATTCCTTACAACCCGGTCAGTGAGCACGACCAATACAGTCGTAGTCCGAAAGAGCGTGTAATGGCCTTCTATGATACTCTCAAGAAAAAAGGTGTCAACTGTGTTGTTCGTCAAGAACACGGTACAGATATCGATGCAGCGTGTGGACAGTTGCGTTCAAATACTATGAAACGTGATCGCCAAAAAGCAGTAGCTGAAGTAAATCCATAAGATGAATCGAAAAACATTACTAAGCCTGGGAATCGTGTTATACAGTCTTTGTATCGTCTGTTTTTGTTTTACTCCCCAGCCTCAACTTCCTACAGGAGTGGTAACTCCAGGTATTCAAACTTTTGGACGCCTGGTTTTTCTTTTGACGCCTTTTAACTCCCTTTGGAATCTGGGAGAAGTAACTAGCCCTATACAACTATTTTGGATTTTTTTACAAAATGCTTTAAATATCCTCTTGCTCTTCCCTTTAATTTTCCAGCTTCTCTATCTTATACCTGCACTAAGAAAAACGAAGCGTGTGATTTTGTTTAGCTTTTTATTGAGCTTGGGAATCGAATGCACACAGCTAGTTTTAGACTTTTTCTTTGATTTCAATAGGGTCTTTGAGATTGATGATTTATGGACCAATACTTTGGGTGGCTACCTAGCCTGGGTCCTTTATAAACTACTACATAAAAACAAGATAAGGAATTAAAATGAGTATCTTAGAAGTTAAAAATTTAAGTCACGGTTTTGGTGACCGTGCGATTTTTGAAGACGTGTCCTTCCGTCTCCTCAAGGGGGAACATATCGGACTAGTCGGTGCTAACGGTGAAGGAAAATCAACCTTCATGAGCATCGTAACTGGAAAAATGTTACCTGATGAAGGTAAGGTGGAATGGTCTAAATATGTGACAGCAGGTTACCTAGACCAGCATGCAGTTCTCAAAGAAGGGCAAACTGTGCGTGATGTTTTGCGTACAGCCTTTGACGAATTATTCAAAGCCGAAGCACGTATCAATGAACTCTACATGGAAATGGCAGAAGAGGGCGCTGATATTGATGCCCTAATGGAAGAAGTCGGCGAACTTCAGGACCGTTTGGAAAGTCGTGACTTCTATACCTTGGATGCTAAGATTGACGAAGTCGCGCGTGCTCTTGGTGTCATGGATTATGGTATGGATACGGACGTAACAGCCTTATCTGGTGGACAAAGAACCAAGGTACTCTTGGCCAAACTCCTCCTTGAAAAGCCAGATATCTTGCTTTTGGATGAGCCAACCAACTATCTAGATGCGGAGCATATTGACTGGCTCAAGCGTTATCTGCAGAACTATGAGAATGCCTTTGTCCTTATTTCGCACGATATTCCATTCCTCAATGATGTTATCAATATCGTATATCACGTTGAAAATCAACAGTTGACTCGTTATTCTGGAGATTACTACCAGTTCCAAGAAGTCTATGCCATGAAGAAATCGCAACTGGAAGCAGCCTATGAGCGTCAACAGAAAGAAATTGCGGATCTCAAGGATTTCGTGGCCCGTAATAAAGCTCGTGTCGCAACTCGAAATATGGCTATGTCTCGCCAGAAGAAATTGGACAAGATGGACATTATCGAGCTTCAAAGTGAGAAACCAAAGCCATCATTTGATTTCAAAACAGCTCGTACACCTGGTCGCTTTATTTTCCAAGCCAAGGACTTGCAGATTGGATACGATCGTCCCCTTACCAAACCCTTAAATCTTACCTTTGAGCGCAATCAAAAGGTTGCCATTATCGGTGCCAATGGTATCGGGAAAACAACCCTCTTGAAGAGTCTTTTGGGGATTATTCCTCCAATCGCTGGGGAGGTTGAACGTGGGGACTATCTAGAACTCGGCTACTTTGAGCAAGAAGTGGAAGGTGGCAATCGTCAGACGCCACTGGAAGCAGTTTGGAATGCCTTTCCGGCGCTCAATCAAGCAGAAGTCCGTGCTGCCCTTGCCCGCTGTGGTTTGACTACTAAACACATTGAAAGTCAGATTCAAGTCTTGTCAGGTGGAGAGCAAGCCAAAGTGCGTTTCTGTCTCTTGATGAACCGTGAGAACAATGTCCTTGTTCTAGATGAACCTACTAACCACTTGGATGTGGATGCTAAGGACGAACTCAAACGTGCTCTGAAAGAATACAAGGGTTCTATCCTCATGGTTTGCCATGAACCAGACTTCTATGAAGGATGGATGGATCAAATCTGGGATTTCAATGAGTTAACATAAATAGTCATAAAAAAGCCAAGTCTATTTGACTTGGCTTTTTTACGAGGATTGCAACTAGTAGAAGTCATAATGCTATCTCCTAGTTTTTGTATCAAAAATAACTAATTGGTTTGATTTCCCACGATTTCATCCTCTTCAAAGTGTCCCACACCATCTTCAACAACAAATGGGCAAGTAACTTTCTTTTTTATTCCATTTTCATCATAGGAACTAGTGATGTTATAGATTCCATCGGAAAATGAATTTTTTGGTAAAGATAAGATTCTTTCCTTAAAGGCGTCCACAGGACTACCATTTTCTGCCTTTATAATCGAAAGGTCACAATCAAAATCGAGAGTAAGACCTTTGTTTTTCATGAGATCTTTTGTTGTAATATTATAAAATCCAGCTGCGTCAGAATCTCCTTTTTCTCGATTGCTGACAGCCTGCGCCATAATTGCCACATAGTAGTTTTCTATTGGATATTTTCCAAATTTAAAACTAGAAGCTATTGGTGTATCAAAAAGCTTATTTATTTTGTCAGCAGTAGTATTTTTGATACTATCTTCTTCTTGTTGTAGATTCGGTCTTTCTTTGTATACATCTAGTAAGAAACTGAATTCATCTTGTTTGACAGTGTGAAACAGTGCCTTTTCTTTGTCGTTAAGAAGTGTTTCAAGATCTGTTCCTGAAAGAAGAAAGAAATTTGATAAATGTTCTCCACTTCTTCCTTGAATTTGTGCAGTAGTAGTTTCTTTTAAAATAGTTCCATCGGATAATTTTTCTGTATATGTTAGCTTGTAGGCTGTTCCATAAAATGCTTCAATCTCTCTGTGTTTATCAACTACTTCAACCTTTCCTTTAAGCCCAAGTGATTGAAATTCTTCAGCGAAAGAAGGAGTAGTGTGTTTAGTAGTGTGTTTAATTGATGGAGAAGTGATTATAACTAGTGCTATGATAGTGAGAAAAATGATCATCCCCCCAAAGATAAAGCCAGCTATGGTAGCATTATCTTTTTCTTGCCCTAGCTTTATTGTCTGATAAATAGCAATCATGATAATGATAGAGTATACAATACTTGCGCAAACCAGTACGGGATAATTATCAATGTAATTAAGTGGAGCCCCCTTAAAACCTATTATTTGCATGAAAAATCCAATTGTAGCTAGGACTAACTGTATTGTAGAAGATTTTTGAATAAACGCATTATCTTCAAAGGAGGCTTTTAATTTTGAAATATCTCTAAAAATAAAAATATTTCCTAGCACTATTCCAGCATATGATGCGAAAAATGCCGGCCACAAGATTATAAAAGCAAAACCTCCGGAATCATAAGTAATCGAATAAACGACATTAAAGATTAAATACGAAAATAAGAGTAAACCAAGCCGGAATATATTTATCTTATAAGGTTTCATAGGAAAACCTCCTCGTTACTATTGACTAAATTATATCATATTTGAAACAAAAAGAGAGCGTTTACATGGAAGTGTAAATAAAAAAAGATAGGCACATGACCTATCTTTTATTAATAGTTTAGATATTGTTCAACCTCAGACTTTTGAATTTCTTTTCCATAGTGACAAATCGGGCAAGAAACGAAATAAGTTTTACCATAAGGGAAGAGCGGAATCCAGTAAAGAGTGAACTTGCGTCCGTATTCCGTAATTTCCCAAGTACCAACATTGTTACAATGACCACATTCGATAGCAGTTTGTGTATGTCCCAACACTTTTTGATAACCTTTTGACCCCCAAAATAGAATCATTTTAACATCTCCTTATAGTTATAGTTAATGGTGTTATTGTTTACTGAAATCGTAGTCTTTAACAATTTCGATACTGTCGATAGTGATAGCAGTAGTTGGTTTGTCTTTTTCGTCTTTTTCAGCCTTGGCAATTTTATCTACTACATCCATCCCATCAATGACTTGACCAAAGACTGGGTGTTTTCCGTCAAGAGTTGGATTTCCACCTTCTTTGTAAGCTTGGATAATTTTCTTAGGATAGCTACTTGTAGGAAGTTTAGCAGAATAGTCTGTTGTACTTTGGTTGATGAAGAACTGGCTACCATTTGAGTTTGGTTGACCAGTATTGGCCATAGATAGAGAACCACGAATATTATAGAGATATGGAGAAATTTCGTTTTTGAAACCTGTTCCCTTGTCCTTGGTTTTATCCTTATCATGCCAGATAGATTCACCACCTGTTCCATCTCCCTTAGGATCCCCAGTTTGTACCATAAATCCATCGATTACGCGGTGGAAAGTCACACCATTGTAGTAACCTTCTTTAGCATGAGTAAGGAAGTTTTCAACTGCAAGAGGGGCTAGCTTTGGAAAAAGTTTGATACGAATATCACCCAGACTTGTGTGAATGATAGCTTCAGCTTCGTCTTCAGCTACTTCCTTAGAAAGTTGAGGGAAGTTAGCATTTTCATTTGTTAAGGCGTCTTTCAAATCTTTTTCTGCTTGAGTAGCGGCTTTAGAACTTTCTTCAGTAGCAATCTTAGAATCTACGTAATCATCACCACGAAGTGCACGTTGGATGCTTGTACATCCACCAAGAGCAAAAGTTGAAATGAGTAGTAGTGTAGCTAATTTTTTCATGTTAATCCTCTCAAAAATCATTTTTTCCATTGTACCCTAAAAAGAAGTGGATTTCAAATATTCAATTGTGATGATTCCGATAGTACATACAATTTTATGGCCTTACTTACACCATTTTGATCATTAGAATCTGTTACTGTATTTGCGCAAGTTTTGACATCTGTAGGTGCGTTTCCCATTGCAACACCAAGTCCAGAAGTCTCAATCATTGGAATATCATTATAATTATCTCCAATAGTCATAATTTCAGAAAGTGAAAGTTGATAATACTTGGCTAATTCTAATAAAGCTTGTTTTTTGGATACTTGATTATGTGTAACTTCTAGATAGTTATCTTTAGAGAGATAGAAGTCGGTTTGAGGGAAATCCATGGTTGCTAATGTCTCTTTAAGTTTCTGGATAGTAGATGCGTTATCTATTAGTAAAAGTTTATGAACAAGAGTTTTCTCGTCTTTTATAAAATCTGCTAAAGATGTAACTTTTGGGCTTTCTCCAGTAATCTGTGCTTCACTTTCTACCCATTCATCAATAGTATTCACAAGCCAATCTTTTCCAGAATAAACATTGATAGAAACTGTCGGGAATTCTTTTTTTAAGAAGTCATGAAGTAAGAGCAATTCGCTTTTATCAATAGAATGCTGACTCAGAATTTTATCTCCTGTACTAATGAGAGCACCATTATAACTTGCAATTGGAAAACTTGTAATCCCCAGTTCTTCCGAAATTGGCGCTATACCAAGAGGAGAGCGAGCAGAAGCTAGAACAAAAGGGATGTCACTTTGTTTTAAAAGTGGCATCAGTTCTAGTAAATGAGAATCTAATTGGTGATTTTTATCCAAAATAGTGCCGTCAATATCACTCATGATTAACTTTATTACTGACATATGTTTCTCCTTTTTATTAAAATAGAATAGTTGTTCTACCATCTAAAGATTCTTGTATTTCTACATCAGGCTCTTTATCTGTAATCCAATAATCAAAATCAGTAAGTTCGGAAAGAATATAATGAGAGTGTTTGTTTATCTTGCTGGCTTCAGCTAACAAGACGCGAATTTTACTTGTTTTAAATGCTCTTTTTTTCATGAGAACATCTTCTTGATCCTCAAAGCTAACTTGCCCGTCTGAAAGACTAGCAGCGCCAAAAAATGCTACATCAAATCTAATTCCCTCTAAAGTATTGGATTCTTCTAGTGAATAATAAAAACGATTCTGTCTATGAAATTTTCCACCGAGAATATGAAAATCGACATTTTCATTATTTCCTAAGATAAGTGCGTTATCTAATGAATGACTGAAAATAGTAACTTTTTTATCTATAATTTTTGCTAACTCAAGTATAGTGGTTGAAACATCAAAGAATATCAGTTGTGAATCGGAAATGAGTTGGGTAGCTAAATGAGCAATTTTCGCTTTTTCTTTAGAAGACTGTTCTGCTCGACCTTGAAAACCAAGAATTACTTGTTTTTTTATTGGCAATAAACCTCCATGAGTTCTTTTTGCTCGTTTCTCCTTTGCGAGAATAGCAAAATCTCTACGGATGGTATCTTTAGAAACATGGAAATGGTCAACCATTTCTTTTGCTGATAGACTTCCTCTATCCTCTAAAAGTTTAATGATTTCTTCTAATCGTTGTTCTTGGTACATAGGAAATCCCCCTTTTAATACTAATATACCTCTTTTGTAAGTGATTGTCAATAATTATAATGATTTGTAAGTGTTTTTGCATTAAAAAAATCAACCAGCTTCGGTTGATTAAAGATTCTTTTTAGGATGGCGGTCAATGATTGCTTGATGGTCTTTGAGAGCTTGTTCACCTTTTGGAGTTAGTTTATAGCCACGAATCGAAAAGCAGTTAGTTAATTCCTCTTCTGAAATATGATCATGAAGTGCTTGATTCAAGTCAGAAGCCTTCATTTTGTAGAGCCCAGTAACCCCCTTCTTTTTAAGAATATTCTTTTTTATGGTAGCATTTAGATGGTTAAGCGAGTCAAAGGCTGTTTCAATTGTAGCATAGTCTTTTTCAACAAGTGTTTCTAAGTGTTTTGGTGCGTCAATGCCATAAGAATTACTATATTTTAAAAGAGTATATTTTCTAAGGATTTATTCTTTCGGCTTCAATTCCTAATGAAGCAATGAACTTAATGATAGGTCTCGAAAAGAATTATGCTTCCTCTTTCTGTCTGAGTTCAAAGAGGTCTTCTACTTTCAGATTAAAAACTTGAGCAATTTTAAGAGCCATTTCCAGTGAAGGATTGTAACGGTTATTTTCCAAGTGCAGAATTGTCTCGCGTCGCATGCCGATGAGGTCGGCTAACTCCTGCTGGGTCATGCCTGTGGACTCACGAACAGATTTGAGATTAGTAATAATATTGCTTTCTTTGGCCATGCTTATCCTCTACGTTCTAAGATAACATAGACAACTGCAAAGATGCAAATCAAGACAGCTATGCTAATAAAGATCTGGCCCATGTAAAGAGTGAGAGACCCCATATACCCAATGATAACTGCTAGGATCATCAGTGCGCCTAGTATAAAAACAAACATCAAGCTAGCTGCCTTGGCTAAATTAGCATAAAAGCGTTCGTCCGGAGTTTCCTTGACATTTTTCAAACAGAAAAAGCCAAATACAATCACTTCAATAACGAGGCCAATTCCCAAAATCCATTCTTTAATACCAGAACTTACGCTTGGGGTCGCAAGCCAAATCCCTACTGTATAAAAAATGCTAGCTGCAAAAATAAGTATCGAGTAAAGCTTTGCAGACAAGTCAAAAATAATCTTCCCCTTATCTTTCTGACTCTTATGAGGCCGTGGTTTCATATGTAGCCAGCTCCAAATAGCTACAATCTGACCTAACGCTGAAATACCAACAATAACTAACTTGGGTTCCCAACTAAGATTAGAACCAAATAAAACAATAAAATCAATAAAGAGAGCTACGGCAATCATTGCAATGAGGCCACGCATTTTTTGACTTTTTTTCATGATAGACTCCTTTTTTGTGTTATAAATATATAACACTTAAATTTATGTTATAAATATATCACACTTAAGTTTAGAAAGCAAGAATTTATGTGTCAATGAGGCAATTATTTGAAAAAACTTTTTAATAAAAGCCTTCGCTAGTAAAACAACTAAAGAATTCTTTGAAGCAATGCATCGGATTTGGTTTGGATAGCTTCGTTAATAATATTTGATGATAAAGAATCTTTGGAAAATCTAGATACTGTATGAATCTCTGCTTTTTTTAGACTGTTATAAAGTCTGTCAGAATAAGCTTTGTAGGTGTAGAAGTTAATTTTTTCTTTCTAATTTATCCCTATTAGTCTAAAAAATTTAAAAATTTTAAAGTCTGTCAAGTTTTTTTCTTGACACCTCTCAGAAATCTGTTATAATAGAACATGTGCTAAATAGCTTAGCTATTTCACCGAAAAAAAAAATAAAAGAAAAGAGATATTAAAAATGGCAGTAAAAATCCGTTTGACTCGTATGGGTTCTAAGAAAAAACCTTTCTACCGTATTAACGTAGCAGATTCACGTTCACCACGTGACGGACGTTTCATCGAAACAGTTGGAACTTACAACCCACTTGTTGAAGAAAACCAAGTAACTTTGAAAGAAGACCGTATTTTGGCATGGTTGGCTGATGGAGCTCAACCTTCAGATACAGTTCGCAACATCCTTTCAAAAGAAGGCGTATTGAAGAAATTCCACGATTCTAAATTCTCAAAATAAGTTTAAAGTAGGTTGACAGATGGATACGATTGAAAATCTCATTATTGCAATTGTGAAACCTTTGATTTCACAACCAGATGCCTTAACTATCAAGATTGAAGATACACCAGAATTTTTGGAATATCATTTGGATCTTGACCAGAGCGATGTGGGTCGTGTAATCGGTCGTAAGGGTCGCACTATCTCTGCGATAAGAACGATTGTCTACTCTGTCCCAACTGAAGATAAAAAAGTAAGAATCGTTATTGATGAAAAATAAGAAAAGCGGGACGAGGTCTCGCTTTTTTTGCAAGGAGAAGGAATGAGAGATTTAACAGTTAGACAACTAGAGGAATACTTACTTGATCATTACCAACAATCTAGAACAGAAGAAGGACTTTTTATCAAACTAGTGGAAGAAGTTGGAGAAGTCGCTGAGGTTTTAAATGGACGTTCAGGTAGAAAAGAGGGTGTCCAAGATTCAAACGAGGAATTGGCAAAGGAGTTGGCAGATATCATTCACTACACAGTGGCAATTGCAGCTATCAACCATATCGACCTAACGAAGACCATTTTTGAAAAAGACAAAAAGGCAACTATCAAGTATCAGCATGTACAAGATTTGGAAAGCTTTTTAGATAAAAACATTCCATAGTTCCCCTTTTCTCCAACTTGTGAAAATCCCTGTAACATGATAAAATAAAGGGAGAAACAGATACAGGAGATCAGATGAACTACTTTAATGTTGGGAAAATCGTCAATACGCAAGGTTTGCAGGGTGAAATGCGAGTCTTGTCAGTGACAGATTTTGCTGAAGAACGCTTTAAAAAAGGGGCAGAGCTTGCCTTATTTGATGAAAAAGATCAGTTTGTGCGAACAGTGGTCATTGCAAGCCACCGTAAACAAAAAAACTTCGATATCATCAAGTTTAAAGATATGTACCATATCAATGACATCGAAAAATACAAGGGGTACAGTCTGAAGGTTGCAGAGGAAAATCTCAATGACCTCGATGAAGGTGAGTTTTACTACCACGAGATTATCGGTTTAGAAGTCTATGAGGGAGATAACTTGATTGGAACCATCAAGGAAATCCTTCAGCCAGGCGCCAATGATGTCTGGGTAGTCAAACGAAAAGGCAAACGAGACCTACTCTTACCTTATATCCCGCCTGTAGTTCTCAATATAGATATTCCTAATAACCGTGTGGATGTTGAACTCTTAGAAGGGTTAGACGATGAAGATTGATATTTTAACTCTCTTTCCAGAAATGTTCACACCCTTAGAACATTCCATCGTTGGCAAGGCTCGTGAAAAAGGACTCTTAGATATCCACTATCATAATTTTCGTGACTACGCTGAAAAGGCTCGTCATGTTGATGATGAACCTTATGGAGGTGGTCAAGGGATGCTCCTTCGAGCGCAACCCATCTTTGACGCCTTTGATGCGATTGAAAAAAAGAACCCGCGCGTGATTCTCTTAGACCCTGCTGGGAAACAGTTTGACCAGGCTTATGCGGAGGATTTGGCACAAGAAGAAGAACTTATCTTCATCTGTGGTCACTACGAAGGCTATGATGAGCGTATTAAGACCTTGGTAACCGATGAGATATCCCTTGGAGATTATGTCTTGACTGGTGGAGAACTAGCAGCGATGACCATGATTGATGCGACTGTTCGCTTGATTCCAGAAGTTATCGGCAAGGAAGCTAGTCACCAAGATGATAGCTTTTCATCAGGACTCTTGGAATATCCTCAGTACACAAGACCTTATGATTATCGTGGAATGCTAGTTCCAGATGTTCTCATGAGTGGACACCATGAAAACATACGTCAATGGCGACTCTATGAGAGCCTCAAGAAAACCTACCAACGTAGACCTGATTTGCTGGAAGAGTATGAACTGACAGCAGAAGAAGAGAAAATGTTAGCAGAAATTAAAGAAAATAACAATTAAAAGGAGAAAACTATGCAAGTAATTAAACGTGATGGACAAGTCGCTGATTTTGATCCAGATAAAATCTACCAAGCTATCCTTAAGGCGGCTCAGACAGTCTATGTTTTGACTGACGATTTGCGCCAAAACCTAGCTCAAGTTACTAAAAAGGTTGTGTTGGATTTAGAAGAAGCAAAAGTAGAACGTGCGACTATCAGTATGATTCAATCAATGGTTGAGCACCGCTTACTTGGTGCTGGCTACATTACAATCGCAGAACACTATATCTCTTATCGTTTGCAACGTGATTTGGAGAGAAGTGGTTATGGCGACCACATCGCTGTTCACCTTCATTTTGAACAAATTCGCTAAGATAAAAAGAGTGAGATGATAGAAGCATCTCACTCTTTCTTAAATCTTCTTTTTTGGGCCGTTTGGATAGTAGAAGGAACGAAAGTTACTCTTCGAATATCCGACACTCGAATAATACGGCTGACGTTTTTGGCGAAATTTTTAACAATAATTTGTTGGCGGTCAGTATCATACTTGATAATATCGCCTGTAAAACTTGACTCAGCAAAAATAATGTGTACAGCTGTTTTTTTAGCTAGGGCTTCTTCAAGTCTAGCAATTAGGGGATCGCTTTTTTCAGGAATGGAATCTTCATGTCCATTAATAAAATCATGAACTTTTTGCAAAGCCTGTTTTAATAAATCTTTCATTCCGGCCTCCCTTCTTTTAATCATTATATAAAAATTTTATGAAATCTACAAGATTTTTCGAATAATCAATTGAGAACAAAAAGGAGAAAAACATGGCAGAATTTACATTTGAAATTGAAGAACATTTGCTAACTCTATCTGAAAATGAAAAAGGATGGACCAAAGAAATCAATCGTGTCAGCTTTAATGGTGCACCAGCGAAGTTTGACATTCGTAGCTGGAGTCCTGACCACACCAAGATGGGGAAAGGAATTACCCTCTCAAATGAAGAATTTCAAATCATGGTGGATGCTTTTAAGAATCAATAAACTTTCATCTAAGATTAATTAAAAAGAGGTTAGGGAAAATCCCTGCCTCTTTTATTTGCTTGAAAAATAAGCTTGTGTACGAAGACGTTGGAGTAGTGGTCGGCTGATGAAGCTAATGGCTACAATTTTGGCAAGATCAGGTATGATAAAGGGAATAACACCGACAGCCAGTGCTTTATCAAAAGGCATTCCAGCTAAGAAGTGGAGACTGAGAATACCACCAACAAAAACAAGTGAATCTCCCAAGAGATTTGCAAAGAAAATACGTAGGACACCACTATTGGTGTGAATGAGATAGGAAGCAAGCCCTGCATAGACAAGGTCGAACCAAAGATAACCAGCGCTTGGTCCAACTAAAACATGAAATCCAGCTCCACCGTTAGCAAATACCGGAAGACCAATAGCTCCAAGTAAGAGATAGAGTCCGACAGAGAGAACAGCTTCCCTTGGTCTAAAAACAGTAGCGATGAGTCCAATAGCAAAGTTTTGCAGAGTGAAAGGAACTGGACCAATCGGCATACTAATTTGGGCCAATACTGCAATAAGAGCCGCTCCAATAGCAGGAATAGCGTAAATGTGTGCTTTTTTCAAAATAGTTAACCTCTTCTATAAATTATAGTAACTATTATACTAAATGAGATATGAATGTCAACCTATTTTAAAATAAAAGGTTACAAATTTGTAACGGCCGATTTAGAGTAAAAAAGAGACCAAGGGGTCTCTCTTTTCTTTTAACGCATGGTCACAAATTCTTCTGAGCCAGTTGGGTGGATAGCGACAGTAGCATCAAAGTCAGCTTTTGTAGCTCCCATCTTGATAGCAACTGCGAAACCTTGAATCATTTCGTCAACGCCATAGCCGATTCCATGAAGGCCAACTACTTTTTCGTCTGCACCAGCTGTTACGAGCTTGAAGCGAGCTTCTTGGCGGTGACTAGTAACGGCAGAATACATAGATGCAAATTTTGAAGTATAGACTTTAACGTTTTCTTGGCCGTACTCTTTGATAGCTTCTTCCTCAGTCAGACCGACTGTTCCGATTGCTGGGTGTGAGAAAACTACAGTCGGAATAGTCGTGTAGTCCATTTTAGCATTGGTTTTACCGTTGAAAAGTCTTTCGGATAGGGTACGACCAGCCTTTATAGCGACAGGAGTTAGTTCCTTTTCACCTGTGACATCTCCAAGAGCGTAGATACCTTCAACGATAGTATTTTGGTATTCATCAACCTGGATAAAGCCGCGTTCATTGAGGGTAACACCAGCTTTTTCGAGTTGAAGTCCTTCAACATTTGGACGGCGACCAGTTGCCCAGATAACTTGACTGGCAGTATGAGAGCTGCCATCTTCGAAATGAATGGTAATACCTTGTTCAGTTTCTTCAAGTTTAGCAGGAACCTTATGGGTGTGGAGGTTTAGTCCTGTATTTTCCATTTCTTGAACTAGACTCTCAACGATATAGCCATCAAATCCACGTAGCGGACGTTCACGACGGACAAATAAATCTGTCTTTACACCAAGTGTATGGAGTACACCAGCTAATTCTACAGCAATGTAACCAGCACCTAGAATAGCTACCGATTCAGGTAACTCTTCCCAGGCGAAGATATCATCTGAGCTACCACCTAGTTCAGCACCAGGAATAGCAGGGATATGAGGATGAGCTCCAGTCGCAATTACAATATGCTTAGCACGGATCAATTCGCCATTAACACTGACAGTATGAGCATCAACGAACTCAGCACGTCCTTCAATCAAATCAACCCCGTTGCGCTTGAAGCTTCCATCGTAAGACGAGCGAGCACGATCAATATAAGCTTCACGATTCTTACGAAGTGTTGCGTAATCAAATTCGTTGTCAGTGCTTGTGAAACCATAGTCAGGTCCATATTTGTGGATACTCTCTGCAATTTGGGCTCCATACCACATGATTTTTTTAGGGACACAGCCGAGATTGACACAAGTTCCCCCTAATTTCTTTTCCTCAATAACTGCGGCTTTAGCACCATGTTCGCCAGCACGATTCATGGTAGCAATACCCCCGCTACCTCCTCCGATGGCGATAATATCATATTTTCTCATTGAAAGCTCCTTTACTTGTTTTCTAGTCATATTCTATCTTTTTTTGAAAGTCAATGCAAAAATCTGCTACGCTTAAATTTCTTAAGAAAATGCTTGCAAAAATAAAAAAGAAGTTGTATTATATAACTAACACAACAATAAAAGATTTGGCAATTATTTTTGGATGGGCAGAAAGCAATTGTCCAATTTTATGACTTGTGCTATAATCTTAATATATGTTTATAAAAGAGGTATGGATATGAAAAAGAAGTCAAAAGCTAAAAAATGGCCCCTATTTACAGCTATAGGAGTTACGTCAGTTCTTGTAGTAGGAGCAGCTGCTGTTCTTCTATTGAGACAACCAAATCAAGCTGCAACACAAGACGAAACTGCAAAAATCGTTCTTGCCAAAGAGGGATCAGTGGCTTCAACAGTTCTCTTATCTGGTACCGTAACAGCTCAAAATGAACAATATGTTTATTATGATGCTAGTAAAGGTGACTTGGATGAGGTTTCGGTCTCTGTCGGAGATAAGGTAAGTGAAGGCCAAGCTCTTGCTAAGTATAGTAGTACAGAAGCCCAGGCTGCCTATGATGCTGCCAGTCGTGCTGTGGCTAAGGCTGACCGTCATATCAATGAACTGAATGAGTCTCGAAATACCGCCGCAGCAACACCTAGCCTTCCACAAGCAGGTTTAGAAGGAGCAACTGGACAAGCACCAGCTCAGTCATCCGGTTCTGCCACAGCTGCTATTGATTCTCAAATCAGCGATGCTCGTGATGTGCGTGCAGATGCAGAAGCGCAACTCGAAAAAGCTCAAGCCCAGTTGAATTCTGCTACGGTATTGAGTACTGTAGAGGGAACAGTTGTCGAAGTCAATCGCAATGTTTCAAAATCTCCAACAGGAAATAGCCAAGTATTGGTACATATCGTTAGTAACGACAACTTGCAGGTCAAGGGAGAACTTTCTGAGTACAACCTTGCTAATCTATCTGTCGGCCAAGAGGTTACCTTTACTTCAAAGGTTTATCCAGATAAAACTTGGAATGGTAAGATTAGCTATATTTCAAATTATCCAAAGAACAGTAGTGAAGCAAGTAGTAGCTTAGCTGGTTCAAACACAGGTTCTAAATACCCATATACGGTCGATGTAACTAGTGAAATTGGTGATCTGAAACAAGGTTTTACTGTCAGTGTCGAAGTGAAAAGCATGAGTAAAGCATTGCTTGTTCCTATTACAAGTATCGTCATGGAAGAAGATAAAAACTATGTTTGGATTCTTGATGAAAATCAAAAGGCCAAAAAAGTTGAAGTTGGATTGGGCAATGCAGATGCAGAAAACCAAGAAATCACATCTGGTCTGACAGATGGAGCAAAAGTCATCAGTAATCCGACAGCTTCCTTGCAAGAAGGAAAAGAGGTGAAGACTGATGAAGCAACTAATTAGCCTCAAAAATATCTGCCGTAGTTATCGAAATGGTGATCAAGAGCTTCAAGTTCTCAAAGACATTAACCTTGAAGTTCACGAGGGAGAATTCGTGGCTATCATGGGACCATCTGGTTCTGGTAAGTCCACCCTCATGAATACCATCGGTATGTTGGATACCCCTACAAGTGGTCAGTATTTTCTAGATGGAAAAGAAGTAGCTGGTTTGGGTGAAAAACAATTAGCCAAGGTGCGAAATCAAGAGATTGGCTTTGTCTTTCAGCAATTCTTTCTCTTGTCCAAAATGAATGCTCTCCAGAATGTCGAACTTCCCTTGATTTATGCGGGAGTTTCAGCTTCAAAACGTCGCAAATTAGCAGAAGAGTATCTGGAAAAGGTTGAACTGACTGAGCGTAGCCATCACTTGCCATCGGAGTTGTCTGGGGGGCAGAAACAAAGGGTTGCCATTGCACGAGCTCTTGTCAACAATCCATCTATTATCTTGGCTGATGAGCCAACTGGAGCTCTGGATACCAAAACGGGTAATCAGATCATGCAACTCTTAGTTGAATTGAACAAAGAAGGAAAAACCATCATTATGGTAACGCATGAGCCTGAAATTGCCGCCTATGCCAAGCGTCAGATTGTCATCCGTGACGGTATCATTTCGTCTGACAGTGCTCAAGTAGAAAAGGAGGAAAACTAAGATGCAGAATCTGAAATTTGCCTTTTCATCCATTTTGGCCCACAAGATGCGTTCCTTCCTGACCATGATTGGGATTATCATCGGTGTTTCCTCAGTTGTCGTGATCATGGCCTTGGGTGACTCTATGTCTCGTCAGGTCAATAAAAACATGACCAAGTCTCAAAAAGACATCCATGTCTTTTTCTCACCTACCAAGAGTAAGGACGGTTCCTTTACACAAAGACAATCTGCACTGACCTTGTCTGGCGGTCAAGAAGATTTTGTTGAACCACCAAAACCTCAAGAATCTTGGGTTAAAGAAGCTGCCAAACTAAAAGGTGTGGACAGCTACTATGTAACCAACTCAGCCAATGTGACCTTGACTTATAAGGATAAAAAGGTCGAACACGCTAACATGACGGGTGGGAATGTCACCTATATGGATGCGGTCGAAAATGAAATTATTGCAGGTCGTGGACTTAAAGCACAAGATTATAAAGATTTTGCAAGTGTGATCATTTTAGATGAAGAGCTTGCCAATAGCCTTTTTGGTTCTGCAAAAGAAGCCCTCAACCAAATTGTTGAAGTAAATGAAATCAGTTACCGTGTTATTGGTGTTTACGCAAGTAAGGAAGCCAAGGCAGCCAAAGCATTTGGTGTTGGAGGACTACCAATCACTACCAATATTTCCTTGGCAGCTAATTTTAACACAGACGAGATTTCAAATATTGTCTTCCGTGTTAACGATACGAGCTTGACTCAGACTTTGGGTCCAGAGTTGGCAAGAAGAATGACAGAGATTGCAGGTCTTCAACAAGGGGAATATCAAGTTGCAGATGCGTCTGCTGCCTTCCAAGAAGTTCAACAACTCTTTGGCTTCATAACAACGATTATTAGTGCTATTGCAGGGATTTCCCTCTTTGTTGGTGGTACTGGTGTTATGAACATTATGCTTGTTTCTGTGACAGAGCGTACCCGTGAGATTGGTTTACGGAAAGCACTAGGAGCAACTCGGGGTAATATCCTAGTTCAGTTTTTGATTGAATCCATGATTTTAACCTTATTAGGTGGATTCGTTGGTCTACTGCTTGCTGCAGGGGTGACTATGCTTGCAGGGGTTCTTCTTCAAAACTTGATTGCAGGAATCGAAGTTGGTGTATCCATCCCAATCGCTCTCTTTAGTTTAGCTGTCTCAGCTAGTATCGGTATGATATTCGGTGTTCTACCAGCCAACAAAGCCTCTAAGCTTGATCCAATCGAAGCTCTTCGCTATGAATAATTTAAAAGATAAAAAAACGAGATAGACATTTGTCTGTCTTGTTTTTGTATGGATTTCTCTATCGAAAATCACTAAAAATGTGGTATAATGAAGTGTTAGAAAAACAGGTTTCATTAGCCTGGAAAGGAAATATTATGTCTGAAAAGAATTTTTATATTACAACACCGATTTACTATCCATCTGGTAAACTTCATATCGGTTCTGCCTACACAACTATCGCATGTGATGTCCTAGCACGTTACAAACGCCTGATGGGCTACGATGTCTTTTATCTGACTGGTCTTGATGAGCATGGTCAAAAGATTCAACAAAAAGCAGAAGAAGCTGGCATCACGCCTCAAGCCTATGTTGACGGAATGGCAGTTGGAGTTAAAGAACTCTGGAAATTGCTTGATATCTCATACGATAAATTCATCCGTACCACAGATGACTACCATGAAAAAGTAGTAGCACAAGTTTTTGAACGCTTGCTAGCTCAAGATGACATCTACTTAGGTGAATACTCTGGCTGGTACTCAGTATCCGATGAGGAATTCTTTACAGAAAGCCAACTTGCGGAAGTTTTCCGTGATGAAGATGGAAATGTGACGGGTGGTATCGCTCCATCAGGTCACGAGGTTGAATGGGTTTCAGAAGAGTCTTATTTCCTTCGCCTCAGCAAATACCAAGATCGCTTGGTCGAATTTTTCAAATCACATCCTGACTTCATTACTCCTGATGGCCGTCTCAATGAAATGCTACGTAACTTCATTGAGCCAGGTTTGGAAGACTTGGCGGTTTCTCGTACAACCTTTACCTGGGGTGTACAAGTCCCATCAAATCCAAAACACGTGGTTTACGTTTGGATGGATGCCCTTCTCAACTACGTGACGGCTCTTGGTTATGAACAAGATGAGCATGGTAACTTTGACAAGTTCTGGAACGGAACAGTCTTCCACATGGTCGGAAAAGACATCCTTCGTTTCCACTCAATCTACTGGCCAATCTTGCTCATGATGCTCGATATCAAGTTGCCAGAACGTTTGATTGCCCACGGTTGGTTTGTCATGAAAGACGGTAAGATGTCTAAGTCTAAAGGGAATGTCGTTTATCCTGAAATGTTAGTAGAACGTTATGGACTTGATCCACTTCGTTACTACCTCATGCGTAGCCTTCCAGTCGGTTCAGACGGAACCTTCACTCCAGAGGACTATGTAGGTCGTATCAACTATGAATTGGCAAATGACCTCGGAAACCTCCTCAACCGTACGGTTTCAATGATTAACAAGTATTTTGATGGTCAAATCCCTGCCTATGTAGAAGGTGTAACAGAGTTTGATACTGCTCTTGCGAACGTTGCAGAACAATCAATCGCTGACTACAATACCTACATGGAAGCAGTTGACTATCCACGTGCACTTGAAGCAGTCTGGACCCTCATCTCACGTACTAACAAATACATCGATGAGACAGCTCCATGGGTACTGGCTAAGGACGAAGCGCACCGTGACCAATTAGCAAGTGTCATGAGTCACTTGGCAGCCAGTCTTCGTGTTGTAGCTCACTTGATTGAGCCGTTTATGATGGAAACCAGTCGTGCGGTCTTGACTCAACTTGGTCTAGCAGAAGTTTCTAGCCTTGAAAACTTGAGCCTGGCAGATTTCCCTGCTGGTGTGACTGTTGTTGCCAAAGGAACACCAATCTTCCCACGCCTCGATATGGAAGAAGAAATCGCCTATATCAAGGAACAAATGGAAGGCAACAAACCAGCCGTCGAAAAAGAATGGAATCCAGATGAAGTTGAACTCAAACTCAACAAGGATGAAATCAAGTTTGAAGACTTTGACAAGGTCGAAATCCGTGTTGCAGAGGTCAAAGAAGTTTCTAAAGTGGAAGGCTCTGATAAGTTGCTTCAATTCCGCCTTGATGCTGGTGACGGTGAAGACCGTCAAATCCTTTCTGGTATTGCAAAATATTATCCAAACGAACAAGAATTGGTCGGCAAGAAAGTCCAAATCGTTGCCAACCTTAAACCTCGTAAGATGATGAAGAAATATGTCAGCCAAGGTATGATCCTCTCAGCTGAACATGATGGCAAATTAACCCTTCTCACAGTTGATCCAGCTGTACCAAACGGAAGTGTGATTGGATAAGATTAAAGAACCAGTTTGAGCTGGTTCTTTTCTTTTGTGAGATAGCAGTTGATAAAAGTGTCATTCTGCTTTATAATGAAGAAAAACGGAGGAAATTGCCATGAAATACATTCCATTTGGTCAAGAGAAAAGAGAATTGTCCGAAATCGTTCTAGGCATGATGCGAATCAGTGACAAGTCGGTTAAAGAGGTTGAGGAGTTGGTTGAAACAGCCCTATCCGTAGGAATCAATGCCTTTGACTTGGCAGATATCTATGGTGGAGGTCGTTGCGAAGAATTACTGGGACAAGTGTTAAACAATCGTCCTGACCTGCGAGAAAAGATGTGGATCCAGTCCAAGTGTGGCATTCGCATAGAAGAATTTACCTATTTTGATTTTTCAAAAGATTATATTTTAGAGTCAGTAGACGGGATTCTAAAAAGATTGCAGGTTGATTATCTAAATAGCTTGCTTCTCCATCGTCCAGATGCTTTGATGGAAGCTGATCAAGTGGCTCAAGCCTTTGAAATTCTTCACAAATCAGGTAAAGTTCGAGACTTCGGTGTGTCCAATCAAAATCCTATGATGATGGAATTACTGAAGAAAGAGGTCAAACAACCTTTATCTATCAATCAATTACAACTAAGCGCAGCTTTCACGCCAGGATTTGAATCAGGTTTCCATGTCAATATGGAAGGTGACAAGGCAGCTTTGCGTGATGGTAGCGTCTTTGAATACTGCAAATTAAACGATATGGTTATTCAGGCCTGGTCAGTCTTGCAATTCGGATATTTCAAAGGGAATTTTGTCGGCAATGAGAAGTTCAAACAACTAAACCAAGTCCTAAATCGATTAGCCTTAAAATACGGTGTGAGCCCATCAGCTATTGCTATCGCTTGGGTGTTACGCTATCCAGCTAAGATGCAGGCAGTAGTAGGAACAACTAACCCTAAACATTTGATAGAAGCAAGCCAAGCAAGTCATGTCAACCTAACTCGAAAAGAATGGTATGAGATTTACCTCGCAGCAGGGAATGATTTGCCGTAAGGTGAATTTGCATTTCAAAACTCACAGTCAAAAAGCCGTTGAAAAACGGTTTTTTGTTATAATGAAATTAAGATTTATAGATAACAAAGGAGAGACACATGACATTTGAAGAAATTTTACCAGGCTTAAAAGCAAAGAAAAAGTATGTGCGTACTGGCTGGGGAGGAGCTGAAAACTATGTCCAGCTTTTCGACACCATCGAACAGAACGGCGTCGCCCTTGAAGTGACACCCTATTTCCTCATCAACGTATCTGGTGAAGGGGAAGGTTTTTCTATGTGGAGTCCAACTCCTTGTGATGTCTTAGCGACGGATTGGGTGGAAGTACATGACTAAACGGGTCTTGATTACAGGCGTGAGCTCAGGGATTGGTCTGGCGCAAGCTCGACTCTTTTTAGAAAAAAGTTATCAGGTTTTTGGAGTGGATCAGGTAGCGGATCCTCAGTTGCCAGGCGATTTTCACTTCTTACAGCGAGACTTAACCTTGGATTTGACACCAATCTTCGACTGGTGCCCTCAGGTGGATGTTCTCTGCAATACGGCTGGAGTCTTGGATGCTTACAAACCGCTTCTTGAGCAAAGCGCTCAGGAGATTCAGGAGGTTTTTGAAATCAACTATGTGACTCCGGTAGAGCTGACACGGCATTGTCTGACTAAAATGTTGGAGAAGAAGCAAGGGATCATTATCAATATGTGTTCCATTGCTTCTAGCCTAGCAGGAGGTGGCGGTCACGCTTATACTTCCTCCAAGCATGCTTTAGCAGGCTTTACCAAGCAGCTGGCTCTAGACTATGCTGAAGATGGAATTCAGGTCTTTGGGATCGCTCCAGGTGCTGTCAAGACTGGCATGACTGCTGCGGACTTTGAACCCGGTGGCTTAGCAGACTGGGTAGCTAGTGAAACGCCTATCAAACGCTGGATTGAGCCAAGTGAAATAGCTGAAGTTAGCCTCTTTTTAGCAAGTGGAAAAGCAAGCGCCATGCAAGGACAAATCTTGACTATTGATGGTGGCTGGAGCTTGAAGTAGGAGAATCTGATGGAAATCAAACACCGCTTTTTGTGTCTATGGTGTTTGCTATGAGAATGGGAAATTACTCTGCATTGAGAAAACGATAGGTCCGTATCAACACCGTTACAATCCACCTGGTGGTAGCTAGAAACTAGGATAAGGCAGAGTTACGAAGATTTCCAGAATTAGAACTGACAAGCTATAGAAATTGGAAGGTGAATGATGAGAAATCAACTAGCTCTTAGTGGCGAAAAAATTGTTGAAAAAGTTTATCCCCATTTATTGCACCACGTCGGCTTGATTCGTGGGGAATACTTGTTGAGAGAGCTCAACCAAAACATCCTGTTACCAAGTTGTCAGCAATTTGTAAAAGATTATCTAGACACTATTTGCCATTTATACTCAGATGAAGAAGTCTGGTATCGTTTTTCAGAGTTAACAAATGCAGAAGCAAATAGTCTAGACGGGACTAAAGAGTATTTTGACGAACGCCACCCATTATTTGGATATAGAGGGACTAGGCGTTTATTGGCGTGTCCAGATGAATTACAGGCTGAGGCACATGTCGTTACAGAAGTTTATCAAACCAATCCCAATCTGTCTGTTATTTTTCCTTTTGTGAATGATGCTGAACAGTTAAAACAAGCTATTAGGGTATTGCGCCAGCATGGTTTTACTGGAAAAGTTGGAACAATGATTGAATTGCCGTCAGCTTATTTTGACTTGGACAGGATACTGGAAACTGGTATTTCAAAGATTGTAGTGGGAATGAATGATTTGACTTCATTTATTTTTGCGACTGTAAGAAACAGTCAATGGCATAATATGGAAAGTCCCATTATGTTAGAAATGCTGAGACAGATGCAGGATAAAGCAAGGATGAAAAAGATAGATTTCGCTGTAGCAGGCTATCTGAATCCTTCTTTCATACAAAAAATGAATCAGATGGGGATTGAGTGCATTATCCACTACAGTTCTATTCCGGAGATTTTTAATTTAGATATTGACTATCCAGATCATCTCAAACGTGTAAAAGAAGAAAGTAAAAAAATACAAAGGAGCAACCTATGACACCTCAAGAAATGTGGAATGCCTACAAGAAAATCAACCCCTCTATCGGAGATGAGATAGATGCTTGGGCTTTTGGAGTGGAAGCAGATCTCTTGGCTGACTTGGTTCTAAGAGGCGAAAAGACAACAACCGCCTCAGCCTATGACCTCTACGCAGTAGAGGACGAACCCCTTCCACAAGAAGGAACTTTCGATGTCATTTTAGACAGCCGAAATCAGGCTGTCTGCGTTGTCGAAATTACCAAGGTTTCTGTTCAGCCTTTCTATCAAGTGTCAGCCGACCATGCCTACAAGGAAGGTGAAGGCGATAAATCCTTAGCCTATTGGCGTCAGGTTCATGAAGACTTTTTCAAAGACTGCTTTGGAGAAGCAGGTCTGACGTTTACACCTGACAGCAAGGTTGTTTTAGAAGAATTTCGCAAGGTTTACCCTCTATAGACTGCTATAAGAAAGAAAGTTTTGGAAATCACCGTCCAAAGCTTTTTTCTGATTTTAAATGATAAAATAGCCAAACAAAAAGCGGACAATCATGTCCGCTTTTTGAATCTATCAAGTGAAGTTGTGGATAAAGTATTGCAAAGATGTTTATCTTTTGAATCCCTATTCACGTCACTTCTACATTGGTTGATTATTTTTCGGTAAAAAAGAGAGAGCATTGCTCTCTCTTCTCTATAGAAACTTATCTAATATTATTTAGAAAGTTTACGTTTCATAACTACAGTACCTGCCAAGATTACCACACCTGCCAATACAAGTACTAGGCTTGTAGTCTCACCAGTAAATGGAAGACTTGGTCCTTCTTCTGTTGTAGTAGAACGACCTGGTTCTGGTGTTGTAGCAGGACGACCTGGTTCTTCAGTAGTCGTTGTTGTAGTTGGTGTTGGGGCTTCAGTAGACTTAGGAGCCTCAGTTGTTGTTGTAGTTGGTGTTGGGGCTTCAGTAGACTTAGGAGCCTCAGTTGTTGTTGTAGTTGGTGTTGGGGCTTCAGTAGACTTAGGAGCCTCAGTTGTTGTTGTAGCTTCTGTTGTCGTTGTTGCTGCAGTTGTTGATTCAGTAGTCGTTGTTGACTCTGTTGTCGTTGTTG